>JBDTOH010000579.1:0-3834 GCA_039933355.1 Gemmatimonadota bacterium
TCAAGCCCGACCTCGACCCGGATCGGGATGCCGAGCTTGCCGTCCCGGATGATGGCGCGATGGAACATTTGCGCTTTGAGAGTCTGCGCGTACCCCGTGGAGGCCGCCTTCTCTGCTGCCGTGAGGTCCGTGGCAGCATCGATCGCAGTCAGATAGGTGTTGAGGGTACGCATCGCCTGGTACTTCCCCGACCATGACACGCCCCCCACGCCGCCGGGATCGAGGGGCCCTTTGAGCGCTTCGCTCGTGAGGCGCGGGTCGTTCCCGAGCAGATCCCACCCTTCCCGCCCGAAGATGGCAAAGAAGGGGACTTCACCCGCCACATCGATCAGGAGACCGGATGCGACTCCGATGGCCGCCCGCCCCAGAGCAGCGCGGCCGGTGAGCTGATCGACGGTTGGCGCATTGGTATTGAGAATATCGAAGGACTCTTTGGAGCAGGCGCCCACACCGAGTAGCGCCGCTACACCGAGCACTCGAGTCAGTTGAGTCTTAGGCATGGCTTAGAACCCCAGCGCGATGTTGAAGAAAACGCTCCGGCTTGGCGGATACGGCGTCACGTCGATGTTGGACCGAATTGAGGAAGCGCCGAAGTTGGCTACCTCGGGATCGAGGCCGGAATACGGGGTGAACTGGAACAGGTTACGACCGGACACGCTGATCCGCGCATCGCGGACTCCGAGACCTAACCCTCTGGTCCACTTCTGCGGGATCGCCGCGCCAATCGAGATTTCACGGACCTTGAGGAAGGTCCCGCTCTCGACATACGTCGAGATGACACCGTCGCCGCCGAAGAACGGCGTGATGCGTGCCCTCCATGCGTCGGAGCCGTAGTCCTTAGTGGTGGCCCCGTCGTCGTAGAGAAGCTGAGTCAGGTTGATGACGTTGCTTCCCTGCTGCCAGTCGAGCACAAATCCGACGTTCAAGGACTTGTACGAAATCGTGTTCGAGAAGCCCATCCGGAAGCTCGGATTGCTGTTCCCCACGTCGCCGTTGATCGGGGTCACGCCGTCCGTGTCGTACTTGCTGCCGTAGATCCGGGTGAGCGACTTGCCCTGTTCGATGAAGATCACGCCGAGCCCGCCGAATCCGCTCGATGGCGGCTGGAAACCGGGAACCGGAAGGTCGACGACGAGGCTCCGCGTCGTTGTGAAGGTGGTCTGGGAAACCCAGGTCAGCTTGTTGGACTGAATCGGGGTAACACCTAACGAGACCTCGATGCCTTCGTTCTTGATCTTGCCACCATTGAAGATCTGAGTCGTGAACCCGGTTGACGGGGCCGGGACGCGCTGGAGGAGGAGGTCGGTCGTGTTCCGCCGATACGCGGTGAAGTCGACGCTGACGCGGCCATTCCAGAAGTTTGCGTCGAAGCCGGCTTCGATTTCCTTGACGCGCTCCGGACGGATGTTCGGATCTCCCGCGACCACGTTGACCTGAAATCCGTTCGCGCCGCCGTATTGCGGGGTGAGAAGCGTCGTGAACTTGTTCCCGAAGTTCGGCTGGGTTCCGATCTCACCATAGCCCGCCCGCAGCTTGAAGTCGCTTCCGGTGCCGAGGAGGTCACGGAACGAATATTTGCCCGAGGCGCGCGGGAAGACGTAGTACTTGCTGATGTTGCCGTTGGCGCTCGACCGCTCGGCCCTAACGCCGCCGCTGATGAGAAGGCGGTCGTCCAAGAGGAGCAGGTCCTCTTGTCCGTAAACCGCGAAGGTCCGTTCCCTGGTGAGCTCTTCGAACGGAATGATGTTGGTGCCCTGGTTCACGTTCTCCTGCCCCGGGACCAAATTCCGCGTCGTGGTCCGGTTCTGGCGAAGCTGCCGGTCCTCGTACTGAAGGCCCGCTGACGTCGTGAACTGCATCCCACCGGTGGACTTGGTTCGATAGGTGTGGATACCGCTCAAGTTGTAGTTGAGTTGGCGGCTGGTGCCGCTCGTGAGAACCACGGCGCCGGGCTGCGCGTTGATCTGCTCGTAGAACAGCTCCACCGGCGAAATGACTTTGTCCTGCTGGCTGAACAAGTCGGCGCCGCCGCCCGCGACGAACCGCAGACTCGCGCGCTCGGAGGTGTGCGCGTTATACGTGAGCGTCGTCCCGCCGGTGAACCGGTACGTCTCGGTGCCGTTCTTGGCGAGCGCCACGGTCTGAAGCGGGTTGGCATTGCGGCCCCCGATCGGATTTGGGAACGCTCCGTCGGCGCCAGGGCGTAGATCGTCAAAGCTCGGAGTGTAGGCCAGCGCATAACCGATACACGCGTATACGTTGCAGTTGTTGCCCCAGCCGCGATCACCCGAGGCCCGATTGAACACGCTCGATACCTCGGCGGTGAACTTCGGGCTCAGCTTCTGGTCGACGTTGACTCGGAGGCCCTGCCGCCCGAACCCGGTGTTCGGCTCGATCGCCTTATCCTGCTTGTTGGTCGCCGAGACGAAATACTTGGTGTTGTCGCTTCCGCCGCTGAAATCGGCCACGGTTTCGTACGAGAGCCGGCTTCCGCCATAGACCTGGTCGTAGTGATTGAAGCATGGCGGGTCGCCGTTGGCGAAGAACTGCGCGGCATCGGGGCCGAAGCTCGCGACGGCGGCGTCCTTGTCCGCCGCCTTGAAGCAGCGGGAATCATAGCCCTTGAGCATGGTGAAGGCGCCGAGCCGTTGCGAGACATTCGTGCGCGTGACGCCTTGCTGTCCGCGGAGCGTCTTGATGATCACGACGCCGTTCGCCGCCTTCGACCCATAGATGGCCGAAGCCGCGGCGCCCTTCAGTACCTCGATGCTCCCGATATCGGCCGGATTGATGTCGGCGACGCGGTTTACCGGCTCGTCCTCGTTCACATCGGCTCCGTCGATGATCGCGTTCCGGCCGTTCCGAACCCGGGCATTCGAGTAGATCACGCCATCGACGATATAGAGCGGATCGAACGAGCCCAGAATCGTATTGTTGCCGCGCACCTGGAACTGGTTGCCGCCGCCCGGCGCGCCACTGTTCGACTGGATGTTCACTCCGGCCAGCTTCCCGTAGAGCGCGCCCTCGATGGTCGGCGAGGCGACCTTCGCGACATCTTCGCCCGAGACGTAGCCAATCGACGTGGTCTGATTGCGCCGCGCGATGGAGGTGACCTGACCCGACACGACCACCTCGTCCAGCTTGAAGATGTCCTGGTCGAGCACGAAGTTGATCGTATTCTGGCTGGGTGGTACGACCGCGTCCTTGCGGGTGAAGCCGATCGCCCGGACCGTCATCCGCACCTCGCTGGCCGGCGCGGGGAGTGTGAACCGGCCGCTCGCATCGGTGCGCGTGGCGTTGCCGGTGCCCGGGATGCTGACGATCGCTTCTGCGATCGGAGCGCCCGTGTTGGTGCGCGTCACCGTGCCGGTGATCTGACGCGTTTGGGCGACCAGAAAGCTGGGCAGCGACAGCAGCCCCGCGATCACGGTCGTCAGGAGCCTACGGCGTATTCCCATCGATCCCCCGAAGTGCTGGTGTGACAGAGTGGCGGTTTCCGCCCGCGACATGGTGCGAACAACAGAGCGCTCGCCCGAAGTGGAGTACCCCGAGCGTCAACAGTCGAGAGTTTGGCTTGGACCGGCCAGCGGACCTTGGCGACCGAACACCGTCGTGACGCAACTCACACGCCCGCCGGGTGAAGACCTCAACTCGTTTTCCTGCATCGACTTATAAAATGAAGTTGACTTCGCCAGAGTCAAAAAGACACGACGAATCGTGCTCAAGCAGTCGGTAAGACACGATTAATAGCAGGAAGCGAACAAGTATCGGCGAGCGAGGGCCGCCGGGCAAGACCGAAAAAGCAACGGGCGAACCCGCATGCATTGAGTAGTG
>JBDTOH010000580.1:0-3826 GCA_039933355.1 Gemmatimonadota bacterium
CGATCGTTCCCACGTCTGCAGCAGCTCGGCGCCGAGGCGCTCCCACGTAACCCGGACTCGGGCCGCCGAGCCATCGGGAAGCGGCTGAAGACCGGTCATCACCAGTTTCCCGTCGACGACGTCGCCTTCGAGCTCGATGCGATTCCCGCCGCTATCGACGTAGGTCCGATAGTAGTGATTGACGATCGGATCGAAGTACGACCAGCCAAGCCCGCGGTAGACGTCCTGACCGGTGAAGGTTTCCTCCACGAGGCAATCGCTCAGCGAGTGATCGACCACGATAGTGCTTCGGCCCAGGACCTGGCGGGCGTCCCCACTTCCGGCTTCGACGGACCAATTCCCTACCATGAAATCGAGATTGCGAGTCTCTTCCGTATCGCCGCCGCTCTTACAGCGATCGCCCTGGCCCAGCGCGACCGTGGGCAGCTGATCCTTGCGGGTATAGTCCAGCGCGCCACTGAGGTGGAGATCGATCTCCGGCAGGTCGAACTTCGAGGCCTGGACGAGGCCGTTCGCGCCGACCTTGGTCCAGGTGTAGGTGTCGATGTAGTGATATCCGAAGTACCAGTGGATACGAACGCTCGACATCTCCATGACGCCGTCCGGTCGCAGATTCCCGTGCAACCGGAAGGGTCGCCCGCCGGCCGTAACCCAGGTTTGCCTCCATTCCTGCGACAGCTCGTCGTAGCTGCTCAGGCTCCGGCCCGGAAGCCCGCCGACCGGAGTCCAGTGCTCCTCCAGGACGCAGCCGTCTAGTCGGGAGGTCACCGGATTGACGGCCGCGAAGGCGCCTCCCACGCTCACCGACCAAAAACCGCGCCAGAAGTCGAACTGCTGAAACCGCGGTGTGGTGCAACGGCGGGGGCCGTCCGGGAGCTGGGACCGTCCGATTCCGTAGATCGGGACGCCTGGAATAGCCGCGAGCGCCGCCGCACTCGATCGGGTTGCGGCCAGATCAGGGCCGATCGGTGAGACCGCCGAATCGGAACAACCGGCGAGCCCGACGACGAGCGACGCCGAAACGGACCAGAGAGCAGCGCGACCACCTCGAGACATGAAGATTCCTCCGCTTTCGTTTGAAGATCCGATGTTCGGACGAAGGTGGGGAGGCGGCGGGAGGCGAGCAATCCGGCGGGTGACGAGTCGAGCGGAGACGGGATAAAGGGCGAGCAGACACGCGAGCTATCACTTTCCTGCTCGGCTCATCCCGCGCCCCTCGCTTTCGGGCCGAGGATGTTCGAGCTTGTCACTGAAGCGGCCGAAGCAAGTCGGGCGCGAACGTGCGACTGATTCGCAACTTGTCGCCGGACTCGAGGATCGCGACATAGTCGCCTCCGAACCACGGCTGAATCTCCCGAATCCGCTCCACGTTGACGATCGTAGACTTATGGATCCGGGCGAACCGGCGGCGATCGAGCTGATCCTCGATGGTCTTCAGACTGACGCGGAGGCGGTGAGTCGTGCCCCGAACGTGCAGCACGGCGTAGTTGCCGTCCGCCGCGATCCAGTCGACCTCCTCGGCTCGAATCGGAACGGCGCGGTCCGCGGTGCGCACGACGAATCGGGCGATCGGTCCGCCGGGCGGCTCGGTCGGGGAACCCAGGGCCGCGCGGACCAGCCCATCCAGACGCGCCGCCACGCCGGTCCGATCGCTCCCGGCGCAGGTGCTCCGGGCCCGCCTAACGGTAGCGTGCAGACGGGCATCGTCGAACGGTTTGAGGAGATAGTCGAGCGCGTGGACCTCGAAGGCCTGGATCGCATGAGTGTCGAACGCCGTGACGAACACGACTGCCGGCATTCGATCGACCCCGACCGCATCGATCACTTCGAAGCCGTCGAGGCCCGGCATCTGGACGTCGAGGAAGACGAGATCGGGCGCGACGGCCCGAATCGCGGCAACCGCTTCGACACCATCCCGACATTCGTTGATGACGGCCACACCGCCGACGCCCTCGAGTCCGATCCGGATGTTGTCGCGAGCCAGGGGCTCGTCGTCGACGATGAGCACCCGAAGGGGTTCAATGCGTGATACCGTAGACATGGCGCGAGCCCTCGAGTCCGATTTCGAGACGATTCCCGTCGAGCCCACCGTGCCGGTCGAGCGGCCGTCGTCGGCTGCGCCGATGAGACCGCGAAGGCGGGGACGGACTGCCCTCGTCGTGATGGCGGTCGCCACCGGGTTCGTGTTGCTCGAGACGCTGAAGGCGCTGGTTGGAACGCGGCTCCGGGGCCTCGATGTCGGTTGGGCCACCCTGCTGCTACAGAACCTTCCCTGGTGGTACACCTGGGCCGCCCTGACCCCCATCGTCTTCTATCTCGGACGACAATTCCCGCTGACCGAGCCGAGAGCGGCGCTGCGACGGCTTCCAGTGCATGCGCTCGCCGCCACCTTGCTCGGGAGCGCTCACATATGGATCACGGGCCCGATCTTCTACTACGCCAACCGCCGGTTCCTCACGGCCCCCACGCTTCCGAGACTCCTGTGGGAGTGGCACGCGACGTTCTTGATGCTCGATATCGTGACCTACGCTATGATCTTGGGAACGTTTCACTGGGTCGAGTTCTATCTCCGGCATCACGAGGGATTGGTTGTGGCGACCCGGCTGTCCGCCCAGGCCGCACAGCTCCAAAGAGGTCTCGCCCAGGCCCGGCTCGATGCCCTGCAACGCGAGCTCCACCCGCACTTCCTCTTCAACGCGCTCAATGGAGCGACCGGTCTGATCCGCAAGGGCGAGACCGGCGCCGCCGTCGGTATGCTGGTGGCCCTCGGCGATCTGTTGCGGACCACCTTGGACCGGTCGCTCCCGCTCGAGATCCCCCTTGGACGCGAGGTCGCTCTGCTGGAGCGTTATGTGTCGATCGAGACGACCCGCTTCGCCGACCGTCTGACGATCTCGATCGAGATTCCCGAGGCCTTCCGCTCGATACCGGTGCCGCCGCTCGTCCTTCAACCCCTGGTCGAGAATGCGGTGCGTTACGGGGTGGCGCGCCGTCCGGGCCCGGCGGCGGTGACGATCACCGCGGGGATGGACCAGGACGGCCTGCAGCTCACGATAGCGGACGACGGACCGGGATTCCCGAGCACCATCCTGGCGGAGCGGCGATTCGGAGTGGGCCTGTCAAACACGACGGCGCGACTGGAGCAGCTGTATGGGGTGAGAGGCTCGCTGACCGTGCGGAATGGACCGCGTGGAGGAGCGATCGTCATCGTGACGATTCCGAATCGCCCGACAGCGGGGGTCGGCGCTTGACGGCCGCGACGTCACCGCTCCACCGGACGATCCGTTCGGCGATCGGGCCCCGCGGCATCGCGAGCGCTCGTCGGCCTGGGAGAGAGGACCGGTGGCGCTGACGTCGCGGGAGACTCCGGCGCCGGGGCGGCATCTACGCGATGGAGGTTGACCGTTTGAGTCGGATGGGCGAACGTCACACCCCGATCCCCGAAGGACTTGAAAATACAAAGTTGATTCCCTGCTGGGTTTCCACGGACAAGTTGTAGTCGGGGTCGAGCATCCAATAGACGACCTCGAACTCGAGGCTCGAGTCGCCGAACCGCGCAAAGTGCGCCCGATCGAACCGGCGGCTGGCGACGTCCCGCCACGCAGCACCAGGCGGCGACGGGATCCTAACCCGTCGCTCGAGGGCGGACCCTCAAATCAGGTCGAGGTCGGGAAATGGGGTTAGCAGGGAGGTTAGCACGGCGTTTTGATGGGTCGAGATTCTGACTTTTTCGACTCGAGCTAAGTGGTTGTAGGAGCTGTACTTGGGATGGGATAGCAGGGGTGGGACTCGAACCCACGACCCCGGCATTATGAGTGCCGTGCTC
>JBDTOH010000581.1:0-3817 GCA_039933355.1 Gemmatimonadota bacterium
ACCCGAACCAGCAGGTCAGCCCCCAACGGGTCGCCTCATAACTCCGAAAGTCGAGTTACTGGGCGGAGGCAACTATTCACGAATCCGCGACGGATGCCCGGTTTCGTCACGGTGACGAAACAGGATACCGGAGAGCCGGCCTCGTCACGGCGGGACCTGAGCCGACCAGCTCGCACAATGCGCTGTTGACCTCGGTCATACGCCTGGCGCCAACGCCCGCTGAATCTCGTTCGCGCCCCGGCCCGGCGTTCGACCCTGCTTGAGCTCCGACGGCGGGGTGCTGGCGGGAGGCTGAAGTTGGGGGTGTACGTCCGCATCGGTTGCTGTCAGGCCGTGATGACAAAGCGCCGTGCTGCGAGCACCGTCGCGATGTCACCCGTCTGTCACCGTTCAAGTGCCGATAAGGTATATTATGTCGGCTTGGCAGGTCATACGCGTCCTGGCCGCCCTCTCGCCGGCCGGCCGCCGTAGCGACCTGGAGCTCGCACGCCGATGTCGAAGTCCAGCTCACGGCCGGCGGCCGACCATATCCAGGAGTCTCAGTTGGTCGCTCGAATCTTCCGCCAGCATTCCGCTTGGTCCCGAACCGAAAAACCCGGCGGCGGTGAACGTTTCACCGACATCCTTAAACACCGCGATAGATTCCGTCGCCCTAGCGTGACTGCGACGGACCAGAGTGGGCAACCTCACCCGTCGACGTTGTCACGGTGGTGATCGCTTCGGTGATGTTCTTCAGTTCGATGACTTGCTCCGCTGGTCATCGTCAGGGCCTCCGGTCCAATGCCGTCACCGGGGTTGGTCGCGAGATCGAGCGCGTCACCCCCTCAGGCTATCGCCGCGATCCGAGGTATTGACTGGACACTTGTGTTTTGCAAGTATCGTCCACATACCGGACCCATGAGATCGAACGAGGTGAAGGAAGGACGCATAGTGGTTTCAGTGCGAAAAGTTGTTGTGTGCGAGTTGATGTCCCTCGACCGACGATCGCCGGTGCCGGGAATACTTCTTGACGGCCTGCCGTCGATCCGTCTCGCCCAGATCCGAAGCGTGATTTCGCCGACGGGCTATCTGATTCTCGACTACCGCGTCACCGGGTAGGCATCGCTCGCAAAGAACATCCATGTACCGGACCCACGAGAAGGAGACCACGATGACCCAGATGTTCGTCAACCTGCCGGTGACCGACCTGGAGCGCGCGAAGGCGTTCTACACGGCGATCGGATTCACCATCAACCCGGCCTTCTCCGATCACAACGCGGCCTGCGTCGTCGTCGAGGAGGACCACAGCTACTTCATGATCCTGGTGCGAGAGTACTTCCAGACCTTCACCGACCTTCCGATCGGCGACCCAGCAGTGAACCCGTCGGTGTCGACCGCCATTTTTCTCGACACCCGGGAGGCGGTCGACAAGGCACTCGCCGACGGCATCGCGGCGGGGGGCTCAGAGGCGCACCCCGCTTCGGACTACGGCTTCATGTACCAGCGCCAGCTCAACGACCCCGACGGCAACATCCTCGAGTTCGGCTACATGGACCCGGTCGCCGCAGAGAAGGGCCCCGAGGCCTTCGCGAGCCAGCAGGCCTGAGGTCGATGGCCGCACGTGACTACGGGCAGTACTGCGGCGTCACGCGGGCCGTGGAGCTCGTGGGCGAGCGCTGGGCGGTGCTCATCGTCCGCGACCTCCTCGTCGGGCCGCGCCGCTACGGAGAGCTCGCGGCGGGACTCCCTCGGATACCGAGCAACATCCTGGCGGCGCGGCTCAAGGAACTGCAGGCGGCCGGCGTCATCCGCCGAGTGCCTCGCTCGCGCGTCATCATCTATGAGCTGACGCCCTACGGCCACGAGCTCGAGCCCGTCGTGCTCGCGCTCGGTGTTTGGGGCTTCAAGGCGATGGGCGATCCGCGGGATGAGCAGGTCATCACCCCCGACTCGATGACCATGACCCTCCGCACCGCCTTCCGGCCGCTGGTGGCGGCGAACCTGCCGGCGACGGCCTACGCGGCCCGTTTCGGTCCCGCCGAGCTGCTCATCCGGGTGGACGGCTCCGCCCTCGACGTGACGCGCGGGCACGGACCGGTCGACCTCGCCTTCGCCACGGGTCCGGGCATCTGCCGGCTCATCTCCGGCGAGCTTGCCCCGGATCGAGCGATCGCGACCGGCGTGGTCGAGGTGCTGCGCGGTCGTGGCGACCTCCTCGACCGCTTCGCGAGCACGTTCCACCTGGCCGCCTGATCTGAGCGCGGTGCGAGTGCGCTGAGCGTCGCCGGCCCGCTTCGTACGGTCCATCACGCGGCCTCGACCTCGCGCGCGATCAGTGCGGTCGTCGGTCGAGATCTCGACGTAGCACTCTCACAATGACCTGAGCGATCCAGGCGGTCTCACCAGGGCTTTGCAGGCCCACCACTGGCCGCGGATATGGACGGCCGATTCCCGAGCTCGGGCGCGCTGCCAACCGGGTCGACGGGCCATGATCAAGCGGTTTCAACAGCTGACGCCAGGGAGCTACTCGCATCGGCGAGATAGGAAACGGTGCCAGCAATATCAGCGTTCTCTCGGTCATGAATCCGGGTGAGGAACGGAGCGGACCTCGAGCCCCTCGATCCCCTTGAAGTCATCGGGATTGCAGGTATAGATCGGGACGTTCTCTGCGAGAGCTGAAGCAGCGATCAACGCGTCGTATGCGCGCGCCGCGGGCTTGCGACCCCCGGCCCGCAGCGAAGCGGCCACCCGGCCGAATGCGCGCGCGGCATCGGGTCCGAATGGAATCGCCTCGAAGTCCGACTCGGATTGCTGCAGGTGTGCTTGACGCGCGACTCGTTCTCTGGCCGTGCGTGCGACGTGCGGACCGACGGACAGCTCCGCGAGCGTGATCGCGCTGATCACCGAGTCCAGCGGCAGTGCTGACGGCTCCGTGAGCCGGCCCAGCAGAATCACCGTCGAGGTGTCCAGCATCCCCCGGGCGCCAGGTTCGGTCACAGCCGTGGGTCCACCACGGCATCAAGATCATCGCGGAGGGCATCAGGGTCCACCTGCGGGAGGTGACGACGCCGGGCGATGAGGTCTGCCGGCGCCGGGCTTCGGCGGGTGCGTGGCCGCAACTCCGCGACCTCGGCGCCGTCGCGGGTCACAACAAGGGCCTCGCCGCGGGCTACGCGGTCGAGAACCTCTCCCCCGTGATTGCGCAACTCTCTAACGGTGACCGAGTCCATGCCACCACCGTATCACCGGTGAGACATGCTGCGCGTGGCGTGCTGCTGCAGAGTCTCCTGGCAACGGAGGCGTGGTCAGTGCGTCGCGGGCGATCGCCGGTTTGCCAACCACCGCCCGCGTCCTGGCTGTTGTTGGCCGCCTCGGACGGTGCTTCGTACCATGCGCATCCTGCCATCAGTTAGTCAATCACTGTTGACGATCAATCCGCATTGACTATATTCTGCTCGCATGAAGCTCATCACCCGACACGCCGCCCCGCCGTTCGCTGTCGGCGGCACCACCATCACCGGTTACGCCGCTCCTTCGCGAGGCGCCACCGAAGTCAGCTTGTGGCGAATCGAGCTCTCCCCGGGCAGTTCGAGTCCGCTGCACCAGATGGATGTGGAGGAGGTGTTTCTCGTCGTCGATGGCGAAGCCGTTGCCGTCGTTGAGGAAACGCGATCGACCATCGCCTCAGGCGACTGTCTGATCGTGCCTGCACGTACGCCGTTCACCCTGACAGCCAGCGACAAAGGGCCGTTCCTGGCGGTCGCGTGCATGACGGCCGGCGGGCAGGCGACGATGCTTCCCGACGGCGCCACCTTCGTGCCGCCGTGGGCGGAATGAG
>JBDTOH010000582.1:0-3814 GCA_039933355.1 Gemmatimonadota bacterium
GTGCTGATCTTCCTGTTCGCCAAAGGGAGCACCGTCGATCCGAAGAAGTGGCCGTGCCCAGCCGCCGGGGCCCTCGACGCGATCACCGGATGTGAAAAGCGGTTCTGGTCGAACGGGAAGGCGCGCCGGGACACGCAGTTCGAAAACCACAGGCGGCGCTTCGGCCGGACGGTCGATCCGGCGCAGCGGGAGCTCAAGACGCCAAAGCCGGAGCTGCTCGAGCTCGGCAGCGACGAGAAGACGTTCGCGTGCCGGTTTTATCACGGGCTCGCCGTCCACTCGCCGTGCGAACGCGACGTCAAGATGTGGGTGCTCCAGCTCAAGGTCGACGCACCGACGCCGCTCACACCCGGCTCCGGGGCGCAGGGGGGCAAGAAGGTTCCGCTCGCCAACCGCCGGTTCGTCGCGAAGCTCGGCGATGCCGTGGACTCGCCGGTCATCCGGGGGACCACATCGGACTCGGGCACGATCGCGTTGCCGCTGTTCGACCCCGAGGTGCTGATCATCCTCAAGGTCGACGCGTTCGCCGCGCTCGCGCCCCCGCCGCCGCCGAAGCCGGAAGACCAGCCGATCGATTCGGAGGCCGCCGTCGACGAGGATCAGTTCGTCACGCTCCGACTCAAGGCCGGGACGCTCAAGCGGCTCCAAGCGCGCGACGCCAATTCACTCAACTTCGATCCCTCGTTCGATCCCGACCGCCCGCCCCCCGACGACGCCGAAGTCCGGCTCGGCACGCTCGAGCGGCTCTACAACCTCGGGTATGGGAAGGACGATACCGGAGGCGACACCTTCGGCAACTGGAGCAACGACGAGCGGAGGGAGTTTCTGAAGCAATTCCAGCGCGACCAGAATCCTCCGCTCACCGCTTCGGGCACGCTCGACACACCGACCCGGCAGGCCCTCTTCAAAGAGCACGGGGGTTGACGAGACGTGGCCGACCCGCTCGAACACTTTCCTAACGATTCCAAGCCGATCGACGTCGATCGCCGGTCGTTTCATCGGATCAAGTCGCCTTCGTTCGACGTCGGCGTAGATCCGACGACGGATCACCGTCCCGTGCGCCGCCCGCCGTCGGGGTTGGCCCGGGACTCCGGGGCGCGCGGGCCCGATGCGTTCAAAGAGAGCGGCTTTCTCGGCAAGGTCCTCAAGCTCTTCTCGACGTTCTTCAAGGGGCTTCTGCTGGGCATCCCGCTGATCGGTCAGATCCTCCTGGCGATCGACGCGATCACCAAGAAGCTCACCGGCACGAGCCCCATCGACGAGCTCTTCGCGGCGCTCGGACGCCTGGCGGGATCAACGGTCGAGGGTGGCCTGTTCAGCCGGTTCATGCGGGCGATCCCCTCGTGGGTCCCCGTGGGGAGAGTCGGGTATACCGCAAAATTCATCTATACCGAAGACGCCGCCAGCCGCACGGTGAACACCGAGGACGAGCGCGAGATCGAGGGCTTCCTCACCGCCAGCTATCAGATCTCCAACGACGTGCCTCACACGCAATGGACCAAGTATCGTCGCTGGGCGTTCCACGTCATGCCTCACCCTGGCCACCAGTACCTGATCGGTAACGGGAACATCGTCGACCAGAACGAAGAGAAGTTCATCAACGAGGGCGACAACAAGGGTCTTGGCACCGCGCGGTTCCAGCGGGTCCTCAGGATCTACGGCCAGGACCCCGAGGGAACCGTCCGCGGCGCCGGTGATCGCGGCGCGATCGAGTGCATGCTCGATGTCGGGGCGATCTCCAAGCCGGTCGGGGACGGCGGCGGGGACGGCGTCCTGTTCGCCTCGCAGTGGCCCTACTGGCCGATGACCGGCGACTATTTCTGGGCGGCGGGCCGGTGGGCCTACGACTGTCAGCGCGCGGTCGCGGCGGGGAAGACCGAGCTGTTCCCGAGTCAGATGAATCCCTGCAAGGCGTTCGCGACGTCGCGGATCGAAGGCCACAAATTCGTCGAGAACGCGAACACGGCCGAGGCGGTCAAGTTTTTCTTTTTCGCCTCGAGCGAAGGCGGCTACGTCGACTTCCGCGGCTCGACCGATCGGAACAAGGTCAAGCATCCGCCGGTCAATCCGCTGCGGAGCCGAGACTACGAATTCGTCGTAGACCTGCCTCCCCACGATGAAGGCAAGTCACCGTTTGCGATCGGGTCGACCATCGAGTTTGCCCGTAACACGCTGGTGCTCCGGCCTCGTCTGCTGATGCAGATCCGATTTGCGCCCTTTGCGCTCGGGGGGCTCCAGCCGGCTTTCGCGGACGGGCTCAAGGCGCTGACGCTCGACCCGAAGATCGAAATCCTCCGTCCCGCGGATCCCAACAAGCGACCCCAGCAGGCCAAGATCACGATCCCGCTGACTCAGTTGCCGGCGCAATCGGATCCGGAGGCCAAGGAGATGTACGGCTTCGAGCTGGCCATGGGGTGGCACGACCCCGCCGGCGACGAGATCAAGAAGCTGGTCCGAATGACGATCGAGGTCCGCGAGCCGATCTTCTACAGCCAATCGGGTCCGGTTCGGTTTGCGATCGGCATCAACGGCCGGTGGACCTGTCTCCGCCTCACCGCCTCGCGCGATCCCAAAGACCCGCCGGCTCTCGCGCCGAACGCCGACGGCCGCAAGGTCGTCCACAATCTTCAGCTTTTCCTGCCGAAGGGGGCGCCGGTGACTGTGGTGGCGAACGGTATTTGGGTCCACGGATTCGGAGAGTTCCTGGAGGGAAACACGCTCGATAAGCGGCGGCTGTTCGTCGGCGGTGTGCTCCTCGACGTCTCCGACGACGACAAGAAGCGGTTCAAAGCCGTGCTCGACGACATCCGCAAGACGGTGAACGACCTCCGGAAGACGGGGCAGGACGTCAAAGACCCCAAGAAGAAGCTCAAGGACGAGCTTCGCAAGAAGATCGACGAGCAGAAAAAGGCGGGCGGCAACGCCGCGGCGCTCGATAAGCTCCAGCAGCAGCTCGATGCGCTGGTCGACGATCTCCCGGACACGCCGGATGGGTTCAAGCAGGCGTTGGCGGCCTTCGACTCGCGGCTGGTGGACGTGTTAGGCGCCCTCGACGCCGTGGAGGACTTCCTCAAGATCACCGACGACCTGGTCGGCGAGCGATTCTTCCCGGACTGGCTCGCGGACATCGACGCTGAAGTGAAGACGGGGCTCGAGGAGAGCAAGCGGGTCTCGTCGATCGCTCGATCCTTGTTCGCGCGCCCCACGCCCGTGATCAATCGGAACGACGCCCCCCTCGGCTGGGTCGAGTTTGTCGACGATGCCCGGGTGCCCATCGGCCGAAACTTCATCGGCAACCAGGTCGTGCCCAGTCCGCGCGACCGAGCCTCGGTCGATGGCCTCTTGAAGCACAAAAAGGCGAACAACGAGAATCCGATCAAGATCCGGATGGTCGCCGACCAGATGACCACCGTGGGAAGCGGGAGCAATCTCGCGAAACAGATTGCGCCGATCGACGGACTCTTCGGCACCACGAATCGGACCGACTACGAATTCGAGCTCAGGATCAGAGTCGACGAGTTCCCGTTCCCCACGCTGCCGGGATGACACCCGGTCGGCGGCGCGGATTCCGATCGCGGTCCCCAACCCAACAGGAGCAACGATGACCGATGCGCCACACGTCCGCGAGATCAAGGATGAAAACGGCGACCTGATCGCCCGGGTGTGGGAAGAGAACCCGGGGACGCCGATGCAGTGCCTCAAATGCCAGATCGCCGGCGAAACGAAGGAAGTGCTCGAGTATCCGGAGACCTGGCGAAAGCTCTCGGACCGCAAGCTCTACGCCTTCTGCAAGGGCGCCTAACGACAATGCGGG
>JBDTOH010000583.1:0-3814 GCA_039933355.1 Gemmatimonadota bacterium
CGTCGAAGTTGTCCAGGATGACGACGGGCTGCTGGTGTTGAAGTAAGCGCGCCGGCCCAAGTGCTCGATTTGCGAATCGACCGGCTCCAGCATATCGCCGAAAACATCAAGGAGAAGATGAGCAAGGTCCCGATGCTCGACTCGCTCAAGGGGCATATCGAGCTCACGATGACCCACGAGGGCCTCCGGATCGAGCTGCTGGAGGACTCGACCGCGAAATTCTTCGAGTCCGGCAGGGCGGTGCTGAGCGAGCGGGGGCGAGTGCTGGTCTCGCTGATCGGCCAGACCCTAGCGCAGGACTCCAACCAGGTCATGGTGGAAGGCCATACCGACGCACGCCCGTACAACGGCGCTGCGGGTTACACCAACTGGGAGCTTTCGGCCGACCGGGCCAACGCCGCGCGACGGGTGCTCAGCGAAGCCGGCCTCAGCTCGAACCAGGTGAGCGAAGTCCGGGGTTTCGCGGACAAGCACCTCCGCTATCCCGGGGACCCGAACGACCCACGGAACCGGAGAGTCACGATCACGCTCCTGTTAGACCGCAGCCTCGGGGTCGGCGACCTGCCGGCCGACAGCGTCAAGAAGGTGATGGAGCGCAAGCGATGACGCTCGGTGGAACGGTCCTGATCGTTGATGACGACCACGCCACGCTGAACGGGTACGCGGAGCTGCTCCGATCGCATCCGGAGCTCCGGGTCTTCACGGCCCGGAGCGGTCAGGAAGGGCTCACGATCGCTCGGGTTCAGCATCCGGACATCATCCTGAGCGACCTTCGGATGGAAGGAATGGACGGGATCGCACTCTGCTCCGCGGTGAAGAAGGACCCCTCCATCGAAGGCACGATGTTCGTGATCGTGACCGGCATGCAGGACGCCCACGTGGTCATCGCGGACAGCGGTGAGGGAATCGACGATACCCTGCTCAAGCCGGTGACCGCGGGAGAGCTCTTCGCCAAGGTCCGCGCGATGCTCCGGCTCAAGCGCGTCACCGATCAGCTCCGCGCCGATAACGCCGAGGTCGAACGCCTGCACCACGCCCTCGAGACTCGATTCGACCAGATCCTCGAGTTGTTGGTCCATCTCATCGACTTGCGCGTCCCCGGCGCCGCGTTGCGTGGCCAAGCGGCCGCGGAGCTCTCCGCCCAGCTGGCGGAGCGGTTCGAGATCCCGACGGCGCTCCGGCGCGATCTCGACGTCGCGGCGCGGGTGCACGAGCTCGGGAAGGTCGCGCTCTGCCCCGATCAGGAGCGGCCGAGCGACGACGCGTCCGCAGGGGACGATTGGCGCTACGTCATCGCGACCGAGGAGTTGTTGCGCCGAACCGAAGGATTGCACGAGGCATCGGAGATCGTCGCGCAGATCTATGAGAACTGGGACGGCACCGGCCACCCGGAACACCACCGGCAGGGCCAGATCGCGCTGCGCTCGCGGATCCTCAGGATCGTGATCGACTTCCTGGAGCTGCAGGCCGTGGAACCCAACCCGATCGCCGCGGTCGAGCAGCTGGCCCTCTACGGCGGCACCCGGTACGACCCGCTCACGGTAGCGTACCTCGATGCCATTGTGCGCGCCTCCCAGTCGACCAGCTGGAGAGACGAGCGGAGCCGGGTACCGGTGTCCAATCTCGAAGAAGGGATGGTCCTTGCGGACGATCTCACCACCAGCTCGGGGGTGAAGCTGCTCGCGAAAGGAGCGGTGATCACCGCGAACTCGCTCGAGACGATTCTTCGCCGCCATGGCAGCGACCCGATCCTCCACGGCGCATGGATCGAACGAAGCGCCCATCACGATCACCCGTAGCGCTGCCCTACTGAGCCGGTAGCCGCGAGGTCACCTTCCCCGCTTCGTCCAGGAACTCGAGACTCGGCGTACCTAACGAGTCGACCATCATCCGAATCCGAGACCGTCCCATCCGATCCGACAGGTTGACGAGCGCCGCCTTCTTGCGGTCTCGCCCGACGTAGACCCGCTCGGCCATCAAGGGCTCACCGCCCTTGTTTTCCATGACGGCCTTCATCGCGGCGCCCTGAGCGTCCGCGGGGAGCTTCTTGATCGAATCCACCTTGGCGATCAGGCCGGTGAGCGGCACGTCGGCACGGTCGGCGACGGTGAGGCCCATCTTGCGCAGGCCGTTGTCATCGATGTACTGGAGGTAGATCACCTGATCCTGGCTGTACTGGTCGAACGAGAGGTGGCCGGTGGCGCTGAACTTTCAACAAAGCCCGCCGGCGAGGCGCGAGTGACCCTCCGCTCCCTAGCCCGTCAACGTCTCGTGGCGGTATGATCCGGCGGTGACCAACCTTCCCTCCGAGCTACCCGACGACTTCGCGGACCGCCTCGTCCACCTCGATCGGGCTCAAACGGTGCAACGCATGTTGCGAGGCCTCTCCCACGAGTTCCGCAACCAGCTCCAGGTCGTGTCGCTCGCAGCCGGCCTCGATACCACGGTCGCGGACCCCGACCTGGCCGCTCGTATCGAGGGCGCGATCGATGCGCTGAGCGAAGGATTCAGTCTCCTCGGCCGGCTCAGTCGCAGCCTCGACGAGCACCCGCCTCAGGCCCGGCTCGGCGCCTGTCTGGATCAGCTGCGGACGCTCGAGGCGCTTCAACTGGGGCTTCCGGCGGTCCGCCTCGAGATCATCGCGCCCGACGAGCGCCTCGTCGTCCGGGCGCCGGAGACCGCCTTCGTCCACGTGCTGCTCACGCTAGTCACCAACGCCAAGGAAGCGGCCGGCCAAGGGCCTAACGGTGTCGTGACGCTGACCGTCACGACCGGCGAGCCTGGCCGGCTGGTCCTCACGATCGCGGACAATGGGAGTGGGTTCGGCGACCGTCCGGTGCGGGCCGAACCGTTTTGCTCGAGCCGCGACGCGCGCGAGCACGGCGGGATCGGCCTGGCGGCGGCGACGACGTTGCTGGCGCGTTATGGAGGGTCGCTGGAGATGAAGCCCGGCGCCAAGGGCGGCGCGGTGGCGCGGCTGGTAGTGCCGGGCGGCTGAGCGGCGGGCGGCCGAGTCGAGATCGACCGCGCTGCGGGTTACTACCTGCCCAGGTTCACCACCTCATCCATCATATCGCTCGCGATCTGAACCAGGCGCGCGGCAGCCGTGTAGGCGTGCTGGTGCTCGATCAGGTCGGCCAGCTCCTCATCGATCGAGACGCCACTCACGTCCTGGCGCTGGCTGTCGAGGTGCTGAGTGATCGTCTGCTCAGCCTCGGAGCGCGACAGCGCATCGCGGGTTGCGACGCCGAGACCAGAGATGACCCCGATGTAGAAATTTCCCAGTGCGTTCGCCGGACCCGCGGTGGTCGCGGGAGAAGTCGGCGTTGCCGGCGAGTTGCCCGGAATCGGCACGACGAGCGAGGACAAGTTCCCGAGCCGAAGCGCGATGCTGTTGTCCCCGGCGGCGGTGCTGTAGCCGGCGGCGATGTTGTTCGCGTCGGCCAGGATCGACGCGTCGAGCTTGATGCTTCCCGCGGTGATGCCGTTCGGATCGAAGAATGCGCCAACGGTCCGAAGGGGAGCCGGCGCGGGCGTGATCGTGGGCTGGAGCGGCTTCGTGCCCGGACTGTATCCGCTGTGAATCTCGTTGACCGCCGCGACTAACCCGGCGGCAAAGTCGTCGAGCTGGCCGCGGAGCCCGGTGGCCCGCGCGGTCGGAGTGCCGTGAGTTCCGATCGCGTTGAAGCCGTCGATCAAACCACGAATTTGTCCCTGTACATCCGTCGCCGGAACCGGCGGGTTGCCGATCTGGAGCGCAAAGGGGCCGGTTCCGCTGATACTGAGCGTCTGACTCCCGCCGCCGCCCGACACC
>JBDTOH010000584.1:0-3813 GCA_039933355.1 Gemmatimonadota bacterium
CCAAGATACCACGGCTTGCCATATTATGCACGCTACTTCAGCGACACTACACTAGATACCCTCGCGCGCCGGATGCCGACCTCACGCATGCGCGCGAGCGTCGCACTAGGGATCGTTCGCGGCTCCATTCAAGAACAAACTGGCCCTCTCTAGCCATCTTGTCTGGTCGCGAGTGTCGCGTTGGAATCGGTCGTGCCCGTCTTAATCTTCGCCGTGCTCGTAGATGCCCCGCCCCACGTCATGTCCATGATGCGTGCGGCGGGCGGTCCGGCTATTGCCCACCACCCGCGACATACGAAGGAACGGCTGCAGCCGCGAGCCCGTCAACGAATGTGAACGCTGGATGAGCAACTGTCCGCCCCTTGGAGCGATGTGATGAAAGCACTGTCCTTTTTCTCTCTCGCGGCCGCCCGCGCACTGCTCCTCGTGCCGGTCATAACGCTGGTCGCCGACCCCGGGGTCCTTACAGCGCAGCAGGGAACCGGTGTGCTCACGCGATACGACCTGGCCGGCAAGCCGACCCGCGAGGTCGCCCTGGCCGCCGAGCTCGGCGAGATCAGCGGGCTCGCTTTCTCCGCCGACGGCAGGCTCTTCGCGCACGGCGACGAGACCGGCATGGTCTGGCAGCTCGACCCGGCGACCGGCGCCATCATCAAGCGGTTCGCCCTCGCCGACACCGGGTCGGTGCGCGCCGATGCCGCGGACGAGCTCCAAAAGACGTCGAGGAAACAGCGGAAGCGGAGGCGGCAGGAGCGGCGCGACAAGATCGTGCGCGCCGACTTCGAAGATATCCAAGTGGTCAACGGCCGGGTTTGGCTCCTGGCCAGCGATGGCGTCCTCTACGAATCGGCGGAAGGCCCCGACGGCGCCCATGTGCCCTACGTCCGCCATGACCTCAAGCTGGAGGACAAGTGCGAGTTCGAAGGGCTGACTACGGACGAGGCCCAGCGAGCCCTGCTGCTCCTCTGCAAGGTCCCTCACACCGACGCGTGGCTGGGCAAAGTCACCGTCGTCGCGTTCGACCTCGCGAGCGGTCGGCTCGAGCCGAAGCCCCGGCTGGTCGTTCCGTACAAGCGCCTCGCCGGTCCCACTGGTGTGTCGAAGTTTCACGGCTCGGCGTTCGCGCTCGCGCCTGGAGGCCAGAGCTACGTGCTGATCGCCGGCCCGCAGAGAACCTTCGCCGAGGTGGCCCTCGACGGTAGGGTTCTTTCGGGAGGCGCACTCGATCGGGCGTCACACCGGCAACCCGAAGGGATCGCGTTCGCATCGAACGGCACAATCCTCATCAGCGACGAGGCGGCGGGTAAGCAGGCGACCATCGCGTGGTACGCGCCACGCCGTTAGGGACGGGTCGGTTCTGGTCTTTGGCGGCGACAGCGATCGGCCGCTCGCACTGGTCATAAAACCTTTGCTCTATCGGCCGCTCGCCCCGGTCATAAAACGGTTGTTCGTCGCATGCGTGGTGGCGGGATCCTCGGCGATCGTCCTGGTATACGCAGGTTGCTTCGGTGTGGCGGCGTGGGTTGGCGGGGGAGGCAAAGCTGGCTGGTGAGCTGAGGGGTACGATCCAGACGACGCGCTGGAAGATCACGCTCGCGGCACTTCTCATCGTTGCGGCGATCGGCGCGGCGTATATCGTCTCCGTTTCCGGCCGCACGGCGAATCAGTGCCGGCAGCTCCGGGCCCAATGGTTAGCGGGGGAGGAGAGGGAGCGCGCGCGCGATCGCGCTGGCGACTCGGTGGCACCACCGGGACCAGCGGTCCGCCTGTCCGACATCAAATGGTACGACCAGCATTGCTCGGATCAGGCGCAGTGAAGGTCCGAGCAACCGCATCTTCACCGGTCAGGTCATCCTCGATTCATAAATTCGGGTTCGTTGCCGGCCCGCTACACCAGCGCGGTCCGGCGGCTTTGCGGGTTTGCCGTCCCTGCGTATAATGGTGCCATCCCCTCAATCCTTTGATCTAGATCATGGTTGCGGAGAGAGCAAACACGTGGCAACACCCATCGCTGAGTACTATCGGTTTGAGTTCAGCAATGCCGCGGACCAGGGCCTTGCGGCCGCTCGGCTTCTCCAGTTTTTGAGAGTAAGAGACGAACTCCAGCAGGACGGGCCCGATCGCGCAGTCGTCTGGACCACCCGTCTGTTCGCACCCAACCCGGCCATCTATCTCAGCGCGAGCGCGGCGCGAGCGGTGTTCCTCGCGTCCGTGATGACGCGCTCAGCGACCCGGGTGCCGGCTGAAGAGCTGCCGAAGGGGTTGGTCCTGGTGTTCGGGCATGACGGTGACCGTGCGGGGGTGACGGCGCAGTGAACGCTCTTGGTATGGAGAGAACCATGAGGTCGGTGACGGACGGGGAAGGGGTGGAGTGGACGCTCATCGAGATCGGGGGCTACACCGCCGGACCCAACCGGGGTCCGGGACCGCACGCGGTCGTCCTCAGGGCGACCGGCGGCAGTCGGCCCGTCTTGTTCGAGGCCCCGGTTGATTGGAAGGATGTCCCCCGTGAGGCGCTGTTGGAGCGGTTGTCGGGAGCATGCCGGGACCAGATCTCCGACTGGGGCGCTTACCCCTGATGGCCCGACCAGGGTCCCGAAGGCACTAGCGCAGGTAGCGGTGCACGATCGCGCGAAGGTTGGCGGGGTTGAACGGCTTTTCCAGGAATTCCTTGGGTGGCTCCGCGAGAAACTCGCGCGCCGCGACGGTGAAGGCGCCGCCCGTCAGGAAGAGCATCCGGGTGGCCTGATCGGGTACGGCCGCGGTCAGCTCGCGATGAAGATCCATGCCGGTCATCTCGGGCATCATCAGGTCGCAGAGAATCAGATCGAATTTCTCACCTCCAGCGCAGAGCGCGAGCGCCTTCTCGGCGGTCGTCACGGTCACGACATCGTGGTTCTTGGATAGCGTTCGCCTGATGCTGACCACGATCAGCTCCTCGTCGTCCACTACCAGGATCCGCCCGCGCCGCTCGGTGCCTGCAGCCGGCTCGACCCGCTGAGCGGCTGGCGCCTCCTCGCTTCGGGCAACGGGAAGCGCCACCCGAAAGGTGGTGCCCTTCCCAATCCGGCTCTCGACGGTCAGCTCGCCTCCCATGTCGGTGACGATCCGGTGACAGATGGCGAGGCCGAGGCCGGTGCCGACGCCGACGGCCTTGGTGGTGAAGAACGCGTCGAAGACCCGGCCGATGATCTCGGGAGGGATTCCCCGGCCGGTGTCGCTCACTTCGATGATAACCCGCGCTCCGTCGAGCCGGGTCGTCACTCCGATCTCGTTATGCTCCGCGCGCCCCTCCTCGAGCGCCTGGGCGGCGTTGACGATCAGATTCAGAAACACCTGACCCAGGCGGGCCTCGTTGGCCTCGACGCCCGGAACGTTGCCGTACCTCTTGACCAGGCGGGCGCGGTGGCGAATCTCGTTCCACGCCATCCGGAGCGACGACTCTATCGTCGCATTCACATCGACCGCACCCCTGGGCTCGTCGGTTGGCGAGCGGGAGAAGATGCGGAGATCGCGGACGATGAGCCGGACGCGCTCCGCGGCATCGCGCGCGTCGGCGAGCGGCGCTTTGACCTCAGCCAGGAACCACGCATCGTTGCGTCCGGAGCCGGCGGAGGGCTCGTCGCCGGCCGCCAACCGTGTTAGGCTCTCATCGATGTAGTCGAGATTGGCAATCACCGCAGCCAGCGGATTGTTGATCTCATGCGCGACGCCGGCGGCGAGCGTGCCGACCGAGGCCATCCGATCGCTGACCATCAATTGGGACTGAAGCTTCTTGCGCTCGGTCTCGTCCCGAATGATCCCCAGGCTGCC
>JBDTOH010000585.1:0-3812 GCA_039933355.1 Gemmatimonadota bacterium
GGCGAAGAGCATCTCCGCACCCTCGACCGCGGTCGTGGCCAGCTCGGTCCGGCCCATATCGCCGACCATGAGCGTGTGCCCGGTGAACACGAGCCATGGTTCGGCCGAGCGGGTCCGGTCGGTGACGACAAGCCCAATATGCTCAGGGGTGTGTCCAGGGAGATGCCAGACCTCGGCGACGACGTTGCCTAACTCGAGGCGCTCGCCGTCGTCCACGGGTAGAAACCCGATTCCCGCGCGTACATCTCGCTGAAGTACGTAGGGAGCACCTGCCGCCTGAGCCAGCTCCGGGCCGGTTGAGCGATGATCGGCGTGGACGTGGGTGTCAATGACGAAGCGGATCGTCGTTCCCAGCTCGGCTGCCAGCGCGAGGTAGACTTCCGGAGGGGCAACTGGATCGATGATTGCCGAAACGGCCTTTCCTCCGCAGCCGATCAAGTACGATGCGGCGACGGCCGGTTCTCGGTGGAGCAACTGACGAACAATCATCGGGTGGCCGCCGGAGCTAACGTCCGCTCGACGACGTAGCCCGCCAACCGCCAATCCGGGAGCCCTTCAGCCGCTCGACGAGCGCGACGGCCTCGTTTCCGGAGGAGGGTGACCGCCTCCAGGGAATACACGCAGTAAGGACCTCGGCAGTACGCGATGATTTCTTTTCGCTTGGGTAGCTCGTCGAGGCGGCGTCCCAGCTCCGCCAGGGGGACCGACAGCGCTCCCGGAATGTGGCCGGCATCGAACTCGTCGCGAGGCCTGACGTCGATCACCGTGACCGCCTCATCGCGCATGAGCCGGCGGAGCTCGCTCAGCGTTACCGCCTCCATCTCGTCCCGCCGGTCCAAGTAGAGCGCCGTGACCTGTTCGACCTCGGCCAGCCGGCGCCGGCTGACCTCCTGAAGGCTTCGGACGAGGGCCGTGACGTGATCGTCGGCCAGCCGGTACCGGATGTAGGTGCCTTCCCGGCTGGTTTCGACCAATCCCGCTTGGCGGAGGGCCCGGAGATGGGCGCTGGTGTTCTTGATCGGTGTTGCGGACTGCTCGGCGAGCGCCTCCACCGTCTTCTCGCCTTGTGCAAGCAAGTCGAGCAGCTCGAGCCGCTTTGGGCTGCCGAGGGTGTGGCCTACCCGGGCGAATTGCGCGTAGAGCGCCGCCTTGAACGCACGGTGATCCATCCGCAGCTCCGTTATTCTATGAGACGATAGAATATTGGAATAGTGGCTGAGCTGGTCAAGTCCGGAAGCGCAACGAAGCCGGGCGGAGGTATTCTACCCTGATGATCCGCGCCCCCACGAAGGGAATCCGGCTCGCGCTGCTCGCGGCGGCACTCTTTGGCGCCAGCACGCCGCTCGCCAAGGCGCTGCTCGCGCAGGCCACGCCGCAAGTTCTCGCCGGGCTGCTGTATCTCGGCTCCGGCGGCGGCCTGGGCGTCTATTGGTTGGCGAGGCGGCGCTATGGACCTGCGGCCGCAATCGAAGCCCCGATCCTGCGGCGGGACCTTCCGTGGCTGGCTGGAGCCATCGGCGCCGGTGGCGTGCTCGCACCGGTACTCCTGATGGCCGGGCTCGCGCGGACATCGGCTTCCACGGCGTCGTTGCTCCTGAATCTCGAGGGCGTCTTCACCGCGCTCCTCGCCTGGATCGTGTTGCGGGAGAACGTGGACCGCCGGATCTTCATGGGGATGATGGCGATCGTGGTGGGCGGGGCGCTCCTCTCTTGGCCGGGCCGTCTGACCGGGGCAGGTGTAGTGGGTCCACTCCTCATCGGCGCAGCGTGCCTCGCTTGGGCCGTGGACAACAACCTCACGCAGAGAGTCTCGGCGGGCGATCCGGTCCAGATCGCCGGTGCTAAGGGGCTGATCGCAGGAACCGTGAACTTGGCGCTCGGGTTGGGGCTCGGCGGTGCGATGCCCCTTGCACCCCGGATCGCGGCGGCCCTCATGGTCGGCTTCGTAGGCTACGGCGTGAGTCTCGTACTCTACGTCCTCGCCATGCGGGAGTTGGGCACTGCGCGCACCGGCGCCTACTTCGCGCTCGCGCCGTTCGTGGGTGCCGTGCTCGGTCTCTTTATTTTTCGGGAACCTGTCACGCTACTCTTTCTGGCGGCCGCGGTTGCGATGCTGCTTGGACTGTGGTTGCATCTCTCCGAGCGCCACGAGCACGATCACGTCCATGAGCCGGTGCGGCACACCCACCGGCATACCCATGACGAGCACCACCAGCACGAGCACCGGCTCGACGATCCACCCGGCCAACCGCACACGCACGAGCATGCCCATGCGCGCATCACGCATCGGCACCCGCACTATCCCGACATTCACCACCGGCACGGGCACGGCTAATCCGGCCCTCACTGCGCCGGGTTCAGCGGGTCCCGTCGCAGGTGGCGTTGAACCTAAACCGCCCGGAGCATTCAGGCAGACTCGGCAAGCCTCATCCGGCGCCGCTCCACCCACGCGTACACCGTCGGCAGCACGACCAATGTCAGCAAGGTCGATGAGACGAGACCGCCGATGACCACCGTGGCGAGCGGCCGCTGGACCTCCGCGCCGGCACTGGTCGAGATGGCCATCGGGAGGAAGCCCATCGACGCCACAGTGGCGGTGGCGAGAACCGGACGGAGCCGAACCATCGCGCCATCGCGAATCGCTTCGCCTAACGAATGTCCGGCTGCCCGAAGCTGATTGACGTAAGAGACCAGCACCAACCCGTTGAGGATTGCCACGCCGAAGACCGCAATCATGCCTACTGCAGCGCTCAGGTTGAGATGGAGCCCGCGCACCCACAATGCCGCGACCCCTCCGACCAGCGCAAACGGCACGTTCAGCATGACCACGAGCGCATGCCGGAGGACGCCGAAGCTCGCGTACAGGAGCCCTCCGATCAGGAGGAGGACCGCCGGCACGATCACCCCGAGTCTACGGGTGGCCCGTTGCTGGCTCTCGAATTGTCCCCCATATGTGACGTAGTAGCCAGACGGCAGCGTCAGGCGGGTCCGAACCGCGCGCTCGACGTCGGCGGCGAAGCCTCCCAAGTCGCGGGAGCGGACATTGGCTTGGACGAGAACGAACCGCTGACTCCCCTCATGGTTGATGACCTCGGGCCCCTCGACTGTGCGAATCCGAGTGACCTGCGACAGCGTGACGGTTCCGCCGGCCGGCGTCCGGAGGAGGATCTGGGCGACGGCTTCAGGGGTCGAACGAAATGGTGCGTCGAGGCGAACCATGATCGGGTATCGCCGGCGGCCGATGACGACCTGCGACGCGGGCATACCGCGGACCCCCATTTCGACCGCCTCTTGCACGTCTGCCACGCTCAAGCCATACCGCGCGATGGCGGTGCGGTCGAGGTCGACTTCGAGTAACATCGCCCCCGCGCTCACTCCGACTGAGACATCCTCCGCCCCGGGGACGGATGCGACAATCTCCTTGAGCGCCTCCGCCTTCGCTTCCAAGAGAGGGAGGCTATCCCCGAAGATCTTTACGCCCAGGTCGGTCTTCACGCCGGAGACCACCTCGTCGAGCCGCATCCGCATCGGCGCACTGAACTCGTAGTCGAATCCGGGAATCTCGCTCAGCGCGGAGTCCATTCGCACAATCAGATCATCGAGCGAACGGGCCTGCCACTCGCGCCGTGGATTGAACAGGACATATACGTCGGCTTGGTTGAGCGCCATCGATTCGGTGGCCTCCTGCGGCCGGCCGAGATTCGTGACCACGGTGCGGACCTCCGGAAAGCGGAGCAGCGTGCGTTCGACGTCCGTGGAGACCGCCGTGCCTTGAGGTAATGAGGTGCTCGGGATCCGCCGCGGTTGGGAAG
>JBDTOH010000586.1:0-3810 GCA_039933355.1 Gemmatimonadota bacterium
AGCTTCAACGCGGCCGACGCACCTGAGCCCGTGGCGGAGTTCCTCCGTGAGTGCTTGAGCGCGAATCTGTCGACCCGTCCCCACACGGCGGTCGAGTGGCAGAATCGTGCCGAACGCCTGCGCCATCTGGTCGCAATTTCAAGCGACGGGTCCCCCTGATCGGGGGCCATGGCTATTCAAGCCACGAGTGTGGCGACGGTATTTCGGCTTGGACCTACGAGGGCCTTAACCCAGTCGACGGCTACCGGACGGGAGCAAACGGCATGGCGAGCGGTGAAGCCGAGTGGCTCCGTGATCGGCTCCGGCACTCCAAATCGGTGCCGAGCCGGCGACCGTTAGGCAGTCCTCGCCAGCCGGCCTTGATCGGCGGTCACGCCGGTCCCCATTTTCCGGAGCACGTTCAGGTGGGACCGGATGGCGCCACCCAAGGTGGCGTGCTCGTGGTACGGCATCCCGTTGGCGACCGCCACCGAGTGGACGATCTCCGAGATCGCGGGGTAGTGGATGCTGCAGACGCGGGGATAGAGGTGGTGCTCGATCTGGTAGTTGAGCCCGCCGACGTACCAGGTCAGAAGCCGGTTGCGCCGGCCGAAATTGGCCGTCGTCTCGAGCTCATGAACCAGCCACGCATGCTCCATGTTGCCGGAGGCGTCCGGCGCCGGGAACGCCGTCTGTTCCACGACGTGGGCCAGTTGAAAGACAACGCCCAGAATCAGCCCGGCCGTGAGATGCATTGCCAGCCAGCCGAGCAGCACCTGCCACCAAGCCACGTTGAGGACAAGCATCGGAACGACCAGCGAGTATCCATAGTACAGCGCCTTCGACACGATCAGCGTGATCACCTCGCGACGCGGATGCCGTTCCGAGTGATAGGGACCGCCGTCCGCCCGCAGGAAATACTTCCAGTCCTTGATCGTGACCCAAATGAGCGTCGAGAGACTATACGCGGCGAATGCGTACCAGTGCTGATACCGGTGAATGGGCCGATAGGGCGAGCGGGGCGAGAGCCGTAAGAGGTCTGAGACCTGGAGGTCGCCGTCCACGCCCTCGATGTTCGTGTACGTATGGTGGTCGATGTTGTGGGTCTTCTTCCACATGTAGCCGTTCGCGCCGAGAAGATCGAACGTGTAGCCCATGAGCCGGTTCACCCACGTCTTCTCGGAATACGCTCCGTGCAGCGCATCGTGGGCCACGGCAAACCCGATCCCCGCCATACCGACGCCCATCACGAGGCAGAGGCCCAACATCTCGGGCACCGAGAACGCTCCGGTGAGAATCAGCGCGTACGGACCAAAAAACAGGGTGAGCAGCGCGATCGTCTTCGCGACCATGCGCCAATCGCCCTTCGTGCGGCCGTGGTGGGCCTCGAAGTACTCGGCCACCTGCCGCTTCATTTCGTTGATGAACTCCGCTGGATTGCGATTGGGAAATCGAACCGTCGTGACCATACACACCCTCCATGCGAAGAGCACCGCCCCCCGATGAGCGCGCAGCGCCTACCCGGTGTGCCCCGTGTCAGCGATCATCGTCGTGGTACGGTGAGAAACAGGAAGACCGGTATTTTACGGAACGAACGCTAAGGCCGCGGGTCCGGCACCGGCAAGAATGAAGAGAGGTCTAGCTCGAAAGGATGAGCCCACGATCGTCCATGTGACGAGGAGAGCATGCACGGACCGTTCAGGCTCTGGCCTGCCCCGAGCTCGGATCGAGCCCCACGGCCGAATCACCCACCGCCATCACGCCTTGTCCCAGGCGGCGCAGCACCCTCACGTGCGACCGGATCGCGCCCCGCAGCGTGGTGTGCTCATGGTATGGCATCCCGTTCGCGAGCGCCACGGAACGGACGATCTCCGCGATCGCAGGGTAGTGGATGCTGCAGACCCTCGGATAGAGATGATGCTCGATCTGATAGTTGAGCCCGCCGACATACCAGGTCAGGAGCCGGTTGCGCCGGGCAAAGTTGGCCGTCGTCTCGAGCTCGTGGACCAGCCAGGCGTGCTCCATATTACCGGCCGCGTCCGGCACCGGGTACGCCGTTTCCTCGACCACGTGTGCGAGCTGAAAGATGACGCCCAGAATGAGCCCCGCGGTGAGATGCAACGCCAGCCAGCCGAGCATCACCTGCCACCAAGCGACCTCGAGCACCAGCATCGGAACCGCCAGGGTATATCCGTAGTACAGCAGTTTCGTCGCGATGAACGACACCACCTCGCACGTCGGGTGTTGCTTGGTGCGGTACGGACCACCGTCAGCCCGAAGAAAATACTGGAAATCCTTGACCGAGCCCCAGATCAGGGTCGAGACGCTATACGCGGCGAATGCGTACCAGTGCTGGTAGCGGTGGATGGGCCGGTGGGCTGAATGCGGTGAGAGCCGCAACAAGCTGGAGGCGTCGAGGTCGCCGTCCACACCCTCGATGTTCGTATACGTATGGTGGTCGATGTTGTGGGTCTTCTTCCACATGTAGCCGTTGGCGCCCAGAACATCGAACGTGTATCCGACGAGCCGGTTCACCCACGGCTTCTCGGAGTACGCCCCGTGGAGCGCGTCGTGCCCGACCGCGAACCCGATGCCCGCCATTCCGACGCCCATGACCACCGAGAGGCCGAGCATGCCTAGAGGCGAGAACCAGTCGGTCAGGATCAGCGCATACGCGCCGAAATAGACGCCCAGCAACACGATGGTCTTCGAGACCATCCGCCAGTCACCTTTCGTACGGCCGTCGTGCGCTTCGAAATGAGCCGCCACCCTCCGCTTCATCTCGGCGATGAACTCCGCGGGATTGCGGTTAGGGAAGCGAATCGTTGGTACCATTCACGCCCTCCGTTAGGCTGACACCGGCTCTCCATGAGAGCGCAACGTCCACCGGGGTGTCTCCAGCTCTGGAAACGCGGGATGGCAGGTTTCTACGGAGCACTGTTGGTCGTAGGCGCCGGCAAGGACAAGAATGATAACGGGTCTGGGCCCAAAGACTTAGCCCACGAAGCGAAATCACTGCCGGCCCGAAATCCGGGCTGTGACCACCGGCGGCGCTTCGATCACTCCTTGGCGCGTCGATCGGCCTCCGCGACCCGCTCCGCGGCGAGCCGCCAGTCGATTGCCGGCGCCACCTCCTCGTCGGCCAGGCCTAACGCGGCCCGGGCCCGTTCCACCACCGCTTCGCCGCCCGGAACCCTGAGCCCGAACTCGATCTCCGCCTGACGACAGATCCGCTCCTCATCTGCGGCGGCCTGCGGTCCTCCACGAATTCCCGCGCCACCATACCGCGCATGCACCGCCTCGTGGACGATCGAAGCACCGACCTGGGCGGCGGTGATCTCGGGGTGGACGAGGACGGTGAGCTCGATCACGCAGACCCGCAGGTCCGGATAATACGCCGCGCGGCACGGGTATCTCCGAACCAGGATCGCGACGAAGTCCTCACCGAGGCGCGCGAACCGCTCCGGGGTGAAGCGCTCGATCAGATCCAACGCGTCGTCGAGCCGCGCAAGCGCCGCCTCGGTGCTGATGTCGGGCCGCGAGTTGTAGACCAGCACGGGCAGATTGTGCCGCAAGTGCTGCTCGAGAGCCGGCGTATCCGGGTCGTGGAGCAGTGCCTGGACCGCGACTTCGAGCTCCGCTGATTTGGTCATCGCCCTGCCGCCGATCCGGCCTTCTGTTGCCAGCCCGGCCCTCGCAACGCCTTCCCCGGCTTCGCCCCGGTGTGCTTCCCGTCCGAGACGACCGCCACCCCGTTCACAAACACGTCCCGCACGCCGACCGACAGCTGATTCGGATCCTCGAACGTCGCCTTGTCGATGATCGTCGCCG
>JBDTOH010000587.1:0-3796 GCA_039933355.1 Gemmatimonadota bacterium
GACTGGACCGCCTCCGGCCGGTGGTGCCGGCGGCGCGAGCCCGGCCGCGTTGACGACCAGCCTTCCCGACGTGGATGCCGGAGACCGGCGGACCCGGCTCGCGGCGGCTCGCGACGCCCTTCAGGGTGCTGTCGATGCGCTCGCCGCTCTCCAACCCGCGGACCCCGCTCCCGCGGAGAGCACGGTCACGGATGCGCTCGACACGCTCGCGTGCTTCGGGATCGCGCCCGGCGGCGACCCGTCCCGTCCACCCGACACGAAAGCGCTGATCGCGGTCCGCTCGTCGGGCGCCGCGCGGGTGGCCGCCTCGACAGCCGCGCCTGACGATGCCGTCGCGCTCTTCGGCGAAGGATTCCCGGTGCTGCCGCTCGTCGCGCCGCCGGCGGCCGTCCCGTTTGCGGCTGCGCTCGCGGCCGATCCGATCGCCGCGGCACCGGCCGAGGTGCTCGCGCCGCTCGGCGGGGCGGCCCACGCGTTGACGAGCTGGATCGAGGCGCACGGAAGGGTCCGCGGTCCAATCGGCCGCCTGGCCGACGTGCTGCTGGCTGCGCGGCTCCGCGGCGCAGGCGGCGCGGCCTCGCTCCGGGCGGTCCAGCTCCCGGTCGAACCGTTTCCAACCCCTGCCCCATCCCGCCGGTCCCAATGGGTCGGACTCGGCTTCCCGGCTCCGTTAGGCGCCGACCCGGTGACCAGCCTCGTCGTCCACAGCCTGGGCGGCATCGATCCGGTCGCCGGCACCGCCGTGCTCATGATCGATGAGTTTGTCGAGGTCGTCCCGTCTGCGGCGACCACGACCGCGGTGTCGTTCGGATTCGATGCGCCGGGCGCCGGGCCGCCCCAGTCTGTCCTCCTCGCCGTGCCGGCTTCGTTAGGCACGTCCTGGACGATCGACAGCCTGGCCCGCGTCGTCGGCGAGACGATCGACCTGGCGAAGATCCGCATGGTGGACCTGTCCGCGGTCGCGTGGGCCGGCCGGTTCGTCCCGGCGACCTACCTCACCGACGGCGACATCTCGAGCGGGCTCGACTTCCCGTTCAAGGACATCGTGAAGCTGGCGAACACGAACTTCATGGCGGCACACCCGTGACGATCACCACCACGACCTGGCACCGCCTCGAGCCACGGGTCCGCGGGTCCGATCCCGCGATCGGCCTCCGCGCCGCGGTCCACGATCCGCTCTGGTTCCTCGGGCGGCAGTGGCAGGTTGGCGAGCTGCTCGGCGAAGACGCCGGCTCACCGATCGCGGTACGGGTCGAGACGGCCGAGCATCCGCTGGCCCGCTTCCGGCCCGGCACAGGGGAAGCGCGCGACTACGATCCCGCGGCCACCCCGCTCGAGGTCATAGTCGAGCGCGAGCCGCCCACCGCCCCGACGCTGCGCCTCCGGCTCGATGCGTGGAGCCGCTTTACGGCGCTGCTCGCTGAGGCGGGGCTCCGGGACCTCCTCCCGACGTTCGCGTCAGCCCATCCGCTGCCGCCGCCCCACGTTGCCACCGACCGGTCTGACGTTAGGCTCCGCCTGCTGGCCGGCCCCGACGCGGCCGACGGCCTCGCAGTGGCGGCAACTCTCGCCGCCGACGATGGCGGCCTGCCGAGCGACGTGGTGAACCGGTTCCTCGCGTGGATCGACGCGCAGTGGCCTGCCAACGCGGGCGACTCCTGGATCACCGACCGGCTCGAGTACCGCTTTGCCGTCGCCGCCTCGACCGATGACGGCGAAGTCGTGCTCGCCGCTCCCGACTATCTCGGCGGCCGGCTCGATTGGCACGATCTCGACGTAGACGCTGATCCGGCCGGCTCGCTCGCCGCCCCCGCTGAAGACGTCGCGAGCACGGTCGTCCACCTGCTGCCGACCCGCGTGAGCTTCCCCGGCATGCCCGCCGAGCGGTTCTGGGAGTTCGAGGACTCGGTCGTGGACCTCGGGGCCGTGAGCGCGGCCGCCGAAGATCTCGGCCGGCTCCTCACGGTCGAATTCGCCACCGTGTTCGGCAACGACTGGTGGCAGGTCCCGGTCGGCGCGTCCTTCGGCGGGCTCGTCGGCGTTCGGAGTCTCGTCGTCCGCGACACCTTCGGCGAGAACGTCCTGATCGACCCGACCGAGCAGGCCGCCGCCGGCCGGGCGACCGCGCCGTGGCGGATGTTCCGCCTGACGAACAGCGAGCTTGCGGCCGGCTCCGGCCCCGCGCCGCCCTTGCTGTTCCTGCCACCGGTCCTCATCGGGTCGCTCGAGGGTGATGCGATCGAGGAGCTCCTCCTGCTCCGCGACGAGATGGCCAACCTCGGCTGGGGCGTCGAGCGGGTCGTCGAGGGCGCCGACGGCCGGCCCCGCAACCGGTCGATCGAGTACGGCTCCCGCCTCACCGCCGCGCCGCCGCCGGAGCTTCCCTCGCCCGCGGAGCTCGTGTACATCCTGCAGACGATGGTCCCCGATCACTGGATCCCCCTCGTCCCGGTTCGCGACCCGGGCGGAACCCCGGCCGTCGTGCTTCAGCGCGGTGCGCTCCTCACCCAGGACGGGACGATGCGCCCGATCACGGCCGAGGGCGTGCTCTTGGCGCCCGAAGTGAGCCCGTGGTACTTCCATGAAGAGGAAGTGCCGAGGGCCGGTCTCCGGGTCCGCCGGATTCCCGCCATCGCGCGCTGGCTCGACGGAACCCCGTACGCCTGGACATCGCGGCAAGTCGGCCCCGGCGGCGGCGAGGGCTCCTCGGGTCTCATGTTCGATATCACCGTCCCGCCCACGCCCGCAAGTTAGGCAAAGGAACCAGATGGCTGCGAATGAGAGCGACGTGGACGGCGGTCGCTGGGTCGCCACCCGAGTAGGGCCGACCGGATTCCGGGCGGAGACAACGGCGCGGACTCATGCATTCACGATCGACGAGCCGGTCGCCGTCGGCGGCACCGATGCCGGGCCGACCCCCTACGAGTACCTGCTCGGTGCGCTGAGCGGGTGCATGGCGATGACGCTCCGGATCTATGCGGATCGGAAGGGTTGGCCGCTCGAGAACGTCGAAGTGCGCCTCCGTACGGCGCGCTCGCACGAGCCGGACTGCGAGAACTGCGAGACGGGCGCGGTCGGGATCACAAAGATCGAGCGGGAGATCGATTTCGCCGGCCCGCTCTCCGACGAGCAGCGCAAACGCCTGCTGCAGATCGCCGACAAGTGCCCGGTCAAGCAGACACTGGAGCGCGGGATTGCGGTCCAGCCGGTTGCGAACATTGCACCGCCTCAGCCGGGCCCCGCCCCTACCGTCAACGAGCTGCCGCTGGCCTAGAGCGGCTGTCACCGACTACCCGTTTAGGCAACTGTCATCCTCAGAGGCAAAACGACGAGGGGTTTAGACCGCGGCGCTCGGACCCGCGACCTACACCCCTCGCTGCCCTCGACCCGCCAAGGCCTAACGCACTCAGTGGCTGATCGCGAAGAACCACGCCCCGATCACCGGTCCTCGCGGCGGTCGGCTCCCAGCGGGCGGCGGAGGCGTGCCCGCCGCGGGGGCCGGAGCCGGCCCGTACTCGGGCTGGAACAGATACGCCACGTGCTTCACCGGATCGACGCCGATCGTTTTTGCCCCAACCATCGTCGGCACCGTAGCGACCACCGTGTACTTGTCGGGCGAGTCCTGATGCACCACGGTGACATTGCCATCCCGGCCGGCCGGAATGTAGATCAGCTTCTCCGCCGGATCCCAGCCGAGCGCGTCGACGCCATCGCCGTTTGCGATCGTCGCCACGACCTTGCCGGTCTTGGAGTCGAGCACCACCGACGTCTTCTGGCACCCGGCAAAGATCCGATT
>JBDTOH010000588.1:0-3792 GCA_039933355.1 Gemmatimonadota bacterium
GTTTTCACCGAGCCGCCGCCGCCCGTTCCCTCGATCAGCCGCACCATCGGGAGCCGATACTCGCCGGCCAATTGCTCGGCCGCAACCTGTTTTTCGTGGATCGACGCATCCGCCGCGCCCCCGCGCACCGTGAAGTCGTCTCCGCTCACCACCACGGTCCGGCCATCGATCCGACCGCGGCCGAACAGCAGGTTGCTCGGCGAAAGCTTCACGAGGCCGCCGTGCTCGTCGTACTCTCCGAATCCGGCAATCCCGCCGATCTCGTGGAACGAGTCCGGGTCGAGCAGCTGAGCTAGACGTTCTCGAACCGTAAGGCGGCCCGCGTCGTGCTGTCGCTTCACTTTCTCGGCCCCACCCATCTCCCGAGCCATCGCCTCGCGGCGGCGGAGCTCGTCCACTTCCTTCTGCCAAGTCATCGCGAATCTCCAAGGTCGGGCCTGCCGGCAAAGAAACCCGTCCGAAGTGGAGCCGCACAAGGTCGCGCACTCGGCCCGAGTCGTTGCCGCAGCGGTTGGTCCACTTGCGCCAAACGCTGGAATGCCGCAATCTCCCAAAACAACGCTATCGATTCGCGCACGACTACCAAGTCGGGGACGCTGTGGCTCGGCGCGTCGGCCCGAAGGCATCGGAATGAAGCTATCCCAGCTCGCCGCACGGCTTCCTGACTGCACATTGGACGGCAACGGCCGAGATCCGGAAATTACCGGCGTAGCTCCGATCGACGCGGCGGGTCCCGGCGAGATCAGCTTCATCGGGTCGGCGAAGTATCTCCCTCATCTCGGCTCGACTCGTGCCGGCGCCGTGATCGTCGGGAAGACCGTGGCCTGCATGCTCCCCTGCCTCCGGACCGGCAATCCCCGACTCCTGTTTGCCCGCGTGCTCGGCGAGCTGCACCCGGCGCCACGTCCGGCCCCCGGCATCCACCCGAGCGCGGTGCTCGGCGGCGACGTCCAGGTCGGCGAGCGGGTCTCGATCGCCGCGGGTGTAGTCATCGGCAATCGGGTGGAGCTGAGCGACGACGTTGTCATTCATCCCCATGCCGCCGTCTACGACGACGTGACGATTGGGACCGGAACTGTGATCCATGCCGGAGTCGTCCTGCTCGAGCGAACCCGGATCGGGAAGCGCTGCATCATCTATCCCGGCGCCGTGATCGGCGGGGACGGATTCGGGCACGAGCTCGCGCCGGACGGCTCGTGGCTCAAGATTCCGCAGACCGGCGGGGTGGTGATCGAGGACGACGTCGAGATCGGCTGCCTAACGGCGATCGATCGGCCGGCGCTCGGGGTGACGCTGATCGGCCGCGGGGTGAAGATCGACAACATGGTGCAGGTCGCGCACGGCTGCCGGATCGGCCCGCACACGCTGCTCGTCGCCCAGGTCGGTCTCGCCGGCGGCGTGAAGACGGGTCACCATGTCGTCCTCGCCGGCCAGGTCGGCGTGGCGGACCATGTGGAGATCGGGGACGGCGCGATGATCGGGGCCAAGTCCGGGATACCTAACGATGTCGAGCCGGGCGCCAAGCTGATGGGCTATCCGGTCGTGCCCGAGCGCCAATGGCGCCGGATTGCGATCGCGGAACGGCGGCTGCCGGAGCTGCTCCGGACGGTCGCGTCGCTCGAGGCGCGGGTCGCGGAGCTGGAAGGCGGCAAGGCGGCAAGACGGCAAGACGGCAAGATTGGACCCGAGAAACCGAACGATGCGTGAGCCGTGGCGGACATGATCGGAGGCCCGTAGATGGATCGGAAAAACCTTGCCGCCTTGCCGTCCTGGCGCCTTGCCGCCTTGTTGCTCCTGCCGGCCGGCCCCGCGCTCGCCCAGGGGGCGGTTCCGATTCCGGGCTCGGAGCGGTACACCATCCTGTCGTCGACCAACGGAGTCGAATACCAGATCGATGTCGCGCTGCCTTCGGGTTATGGGAAGACCGACAAGCGGTACCCGGCCTTCTACGTGCTCGACGGGAACCTCGCGTTCGCGAGCTTGGCGGACGCATATCGCGATCTCCGCATCGACGGGAGCATTCCGGAGCTGATCCTGGTTGGGATCGGCTACGCAGAGGATGACCCGGCGGTTTACACCCCGAGCTACCACGCGAGCCGCTCGCGCGACTACACCCCGACGGACGTCGAGACTGCGATACCGGGAAGCGGCAAGGGGCGAGCGTTTCTCACGTTCATCAAGGACGAGCTGATTCCATTCGTGGACCGGCGCTGGCGGACCGACCCGAAGGACCGCGGGCTGGGCGGGCATTCCCTGGGCGGCCTGTTCACCACGTACACGCTGCTCACGGAGCCCTCGCTCTTCAACCGCTATTGGATCGGGAGCCCTTCGCTCTGGTGGGATAAAGAGGTCAGCTTCTCGTGGGTGAAGCCGGCCCTGGAACGCGCGGACAAGCCTAACGGCAGGGCGTTCCTGACAGTGGGCGGCCTGGAGACCGACCTCATGGTGAGCCCGATGCGGCGAATGGCGGCTCGGCTCGCCGCGTCCTTCCCCGCTCTCGAGACCAACTCGATCGTGTTTCCGGACGAGACCCATATGTCGGTGCCGGGGGGCTCCATCAGCCGAGCCCTCCGCGTCCTCTACGGCAAGAAGGCAATCCCGCTCGGAGCGGCCCAGATGGCCGAGTACGCGGGACGGTGGAAGTCGGCGAGCGGCGAGACGATGCCGATCGCGGTCGTGGGTAATCGGCTCGTCACGACGGTGACTCCCTATGGCGCCACCGTCAAGGTCGATCTCTCCGCGGAATCGAAGGACCACTTGTTCAGCAAGCAGTTCAACATGGACCTCGTCTTCGAGCGCGATCCGTCCGGGCGGGTGGTTCGATTGCGCCGAATGTTCACGGGGCAGGAAGTTCTCTTTGAGAAAGACGCTAAGGTGGTAAGGCGGTAGGACGGTAAGTTGTTGAGGGGCGAATGCCCTACTGATCGTGCCACGTTCGTGCCGTGCCCTCTTACCGTCTTACCGTCCTTGGAGAGCCGCAGATAATGGATCTCGAACTGAAGGGCAGGGCCGCCATCGTCACCGGTGGCAGCAAGGGAATCGGCCGAGCGATCGCGCTTGGCCTCGCGGCGGAAGGGGCGAATGTCGCGGTCTGCGCGAGAGGGGCCGAGGCGCTCGCGGCGGTTGAACGTGAGCTGCGGGAACGGGGCGTCAAGTCGTTCGCGTTGCCGTGCGACGTAGCCGACGCCGAGCTGCTCGACCACTTTCTCGAGGAGGCCCACCGGCTGCTCGGACGGGTCGACATCCTCGTGAACAACGCCTCCGCGCTCGCGTTCGGCGACGATGAGGCCGCGTGGCTGGCGAGCCTCCAGACGGACGTGATGGGTGCGGTGCGCGCCACCCGCAAGGTCACCCCGTGGATGGTGGAGCAAGGGGGCGGCTCCATCGTCCACATCTCGTCGGGCTCCGGTCTCGAAGCTGGGTCGCCGCCCGCGTACGCTGCCGCGAAGGCGGCCCTTATCAGCTATTCGAAGACGACCGCAATCGCCCTTGCGCCGAACAAGATCCGGGTGAACGTCATCGCTCCGGGCTCGATCGAGTTCCCCGGCGGTGTCTGGGAGCAGATCTACACCACGATGCGACCGACGTACGACTCCGTCCTCGCCACGATCCCATCGGGACGGATGGGAACGGACACGGAAGTCGCCAACGCCGCGGTATTCCTCGCGTCGGCCCGAGCCAGTTGGATCACCGGTGTGTGTCTCGGTGTGGACGGAGGCCAGCGGAAGGCGAATATCTAGGCGGCAAGGCGGCAAGGCGGCAAGGCGGCAAGGCGGCAAGGCGGCAAGGCGG
>JBDTOH010000589.1:0-3790 GCA_039933355.1 Gemmatimonadota bacterium
CGTGGCCCCGCTTCCCGACCATCGACTCCCACACCGCGGGCGAACCGTTCCGCGTGGTAACTGGGGGCGTTCCTCCCATTCCGGGCGCGAGCATGGTCGCGAAGCGACGGTGGGCGACCGAGCATCTCGACGGACTCCGGCGCTCGCTCATGTGGGAGCCGCGCGGGCATGCCGACATGTACGGATGCTTTCTCACCGAGGCCGTGACGCCCGGGGCCGACTTCGGCGTGTTGTTCATGCATAACGATGGGTTCAGCACCATGTGCGGGCACGGCATCATCGCCATGGCGACGGTCGCGGTCACGACAGGGATGATCCCGGCCGCCGATCCCGAGACTCGGATGACGATCGACACGCCGGCCGGCGCCATCGTGGCGTTCGCCCGGCTCGAGCGGGGCCGGGTCGCCTCGGTGCGGTTCCAGAATGTCCCTTCGTATCTCGCGGCCCGCGATCACTCGGTGGAGGTCGCGGGGCTCGGGACGGTTCGCTACGATCTCGCGTTCGGAGGGGCGTTCTACGCGTATGTCGACGCCAACTCGTTAGGTCTGATCCTGGCGCCGCCGCGCACCCGCGAGCTGATCGACGCCGGGATGGCCATCAAGCGCGCCGTCGCGGCAAAGCAGGCGATCGAGCACCCGTACGAGCCGGACTTGGGCTTCCTCTACGGCACGATTCTGATCGGACCCGCCGAGAAGGTGGGTCACCACAGCCGGAACGTGTGCATCTTCGCCGACGGCGAGGTGGACCGCTCGCCGACGGGCACCGGTGTCTCCGGCCGGGTGGCCATCCACTACGCCCGCGGCGAGATCGGCCTCAACGAGCCGATCACGATCGAGAGCATCCTCGGCACGACGTTCACGGCGAAAGTGATCGGAGAGACGGACTTCGGGCCGCACGGAGCGGTGCTCACCGAAGTCGAGGGGGCGGCGGCGATCACCGGGAGGAACGAGTTCTTTCTCGATCCGGAGGATGAGATCGGGGGAGGATTCTTGCTGAAGTAGTCGGGATTAGGGACTAGCCCTCTCAGGCAAACCCGGCCGGTCGCTTCGCGGCAAATCCCGCGGCCTCCTCGTACGCCATCCCCACCGTGACCAGGTCCGCCTCACCGAACAGCTTCCCGACGAACGAGATGCTCACCGGCGTTCCATCCGGACGGAATCCGCTCGGAAGGCAGAGGGTGGGATGGCCGGTCAGGTTCGTGGTGAGGAGCACAGTGCCGCCGAAGCTCGGGGTCACGAACAGGTCCACCGACTCCATCACCTCGTCCATTTTCCTCATCAGCAAAGTCCGCCATCGGTTCGCCTGGATGTACTCGACCGCCGGAATGAAGCGCGCGGTCCGGAAGCTGTTCGGCCATGCGCCGCGGCCCTGGCGCGCCATCAGGTCGTCCTTGTTGGAGCGGGTCAGCTCGTCGAACGCCGCGGCGGCCTCGGCGCTCAGGATGATGCGGAGCGCCGTCACCGGGATATCGGTGGTGAGGTCGACCGGGATCGGGTCGATCCCTAACGTCTTGAGCACCGCGAGCGCGTCGGCATCGAATTGCTTGGTCGGACTGTCGGCGTCGAACGCGGCCTTGAGATAGCCGACCCGGAGACCGGCCGGCTTCTTGGTCGGGTTGAACTTGAAGGGCCGGTCGAGCGCGGTGGGATCCTTGCCGTCCGCTCCGTGAATCGCGCCGAGGACGTGGCCGCAGTCCTCGGCAGAGCGGCAGATCGGACCGATCTTGTCCATCGACCACGAGAGCGCCATCGCGCCGGCCCGGCTCACCCGGCCGAACGTGGGCCGGAGCCCCGCGACCCCGCACCGGGTGGACGGCGACACGATCGAGCCTAACGTCTCGGTCCCGAGGCTGAACCCGACCAGCCCGGCCGCCGTCGCTGAGGCGGGGCCGGCCGACGAGCCGCTCGAGCCCTGGTCGAGCTTCCATGGGTTCTTCGTCATGCCTCCGTACCAGACATCCCCCTGCGCGAGCTCGCCTAACGTGAGCTTGGCGACCAGCACCGCGCCCGCCTTGTCGAGCCGCTCGACCACGGTCGCCGTCTCCGGGAGGACCTGGTCCTTGTAGATCGGCGAGCCCCAAGTGGTCGGATAGTCCGGCACGGCCAGGAGATCCTTGGCGCCCCACGGGATGCCGTGGAGCGGGCCGCGGTAGTTCCCCCGCGCGATCTCGCGATCGGCCGCCTCAGCCTGGGCCAGCGCCCGCCGCTCGGTCAGGTTGGTGACGCACAGCAACGTGGGGCCGTGCCGCTTGAGCCGGTCGAGGTAAAGCGTGGTGAGCTCCCTCGACGTCACCTGCCGATCCCGGACGAGCTGGGCCAGCTGATGGACCGGAAGGAACGCCAGCGCCTCGGCGCTCGCCGGCTTGGTGAGCTTGACGCGCCGGTCACGATCGCTGCTCAACCGAAGGGTCGGCGCCGCCTTGATCTCACGGCCCGGTAGCTCGACCCTGAACAGCAGGGCGGGCGGAACGCTGTTCGGCAGATACGCCTTCCGGAGATCGGCGTAGGCGGTCAGGTTCGTGTTCACGTCTTGAAGCAGCATCTCGCGCTCGGCGTCGGTGAGCTCGAGACCGATCACGGCCTCGGCGGCAACGAGCATCTCCTTCGTGATCTTGAGCGGGGCTTGGGGCTGTTGATCGGGAGACAGGACCGCATCGCGGGGCACTCCAACCGCCGCGGATTTCCGCCATAGGGCATCCACGAGCGCGGGGTGGGAGATTCCGGCCACAGAGCACACGGCCAGAAAGGCCCGGCGATCGAGCGGTGACTGATTGGTCATTGGATGGAGTCCATTGGTAGATTTGGCCGTCGCGCATCCCGGGAACGCGGTTGCCCTCCGGGATGATCACTTACAAGTAAGCCGATCCCTACATGCCCAGATTGATCGAGTGCGTTCCCAACTTCAGCGAAGGCCGGAACCTCGATGTCATCCGCCAAATTACCGACGAGATCGAGGCGGTAGAAGGGGTCAAGCTGCTCAATGTCGATCCGGGCCGAGCCACCAATCGGACCGTGGTCACATTCGTGGGCGAGCCGGGAGCGGTCGTGGAGGCCGCGTTCCACGCGATCGCCAAGGCTCGAGACCTGATCGACATGCGCCGTCACGCCGGTGAGCACCCGCGCATGGGAGCCACGGACGTATGTCCGCTCATCCCGGTCTCCGGAATCTCGATGGAGGAGACCGCTGCCTTTGCCGTCGAGCTTGCCCGGCGCGTGGGGACCGAGCTTGGCATTCCGGCGTACTTGTACGAATCGGCCCAGCCCAAACCAGAGCGAAAGCACCTCTCGATCATCCGGTCGGGCGAGTACGAAGGATTCTTCGCGAAAATCAAGGAGCCGGGCTGGGCCCCGGATTTCGGCCCGGGCGAAATGGACCCCAAAGCGGGCGCGACGGTGATCGGCGCGCGCGACTTTCTCGTCGCATTCAACGTTAACCTCAACACGACCTCGACTCGCCGGGCAAACGCGGTGGCGTTCGACGTCCGCGAAGCCGGCCGCCCCAAGCGCGAGGGCGATCCCCTCACCGGAAAGATCGTGGCCGACTCGCAGGGGAGGCCGGTCTCGGTCCCGGGAACGCTGGCGGCGGTGAAGGCGATCGGCTGGTTCATCGAGGAGTATGGGATCGCGCAGGTCTCGATGAACCTCACGAACCTGGCGGTCACTCCGCTCCACATCGCCTTCGACGAGGTGTGCGACAAGGCCGAATCGCGGGGGCTTCGGGTCACCGGGTCGGAGCTCGTCGGGCTGATCCCGCTTCAGGCGATGCTCGACGCGGGGCGCTATTTCCTCCG
>JBDTOH010000590.1:0-3775 GCA_039933355.1 Gemmatimonadota bacterium
CGCTCGTGTTCGTGGCTCACGGACCGAGCATTGACGCCGACGCCGAGGCGTGGATCGCGAACCTCGAGCGTGCCGCGACTCGGCTGACGACCCGGGCGACCGTTCCTCATGCGATCGGTCTGCTGCGGGACGATGCGTCGCCGCCCGTGAGGGCGCACGCCGTTCAGTCGATCCGCGACACGATCCTGGCGCTCTTTCGGCCCGGCGACGACTCGGTCGTGGTGATTCCAATTCTGATCTCGCAGAGCGACATCGTGTCGGTCACGATCCCGACCGACCTCGCGGGGCTTCCGATTCGATATGTGCCGCGCGCCCTGGCGCCGTCGACGCACTTGGCGCGCTGGATCGAGCGGGTTGCCCTTGCCGCCTCGGGGCCGGGTCAATAGAGTTGTCGGACTGATTTGAGACTGGGCCTACGGAAGCCGGTTTAAAGCCGGCGCGGCCCCGCCACTGTATGAGGACCGGAGCAGCTGTTCGCTCCGGACGAGCCTTCGCCGATTTAACGAACGTCACTGGGGTCCCTCGGGATCCTGGGAAGACAACGGGCGAAGGTGCCTCGAGCCAGGAGACCGGCCAGTCTCAGCCCGCACGAGTCCCTCGTGGGAGGGAGCGGGGAGCATTGCATCCTTGGCCGGGCATCCGCGCCGAGCAGTGCCGTGACCCCCGTTAGGCTCCGCTGCTGTCGCACCGGCTGACGGGGTTTGTCGTGTGGGAGACCTGGGTCTTCGAGGATCTCCCCATGCGGTGGATTCGCTCTATCGTTTCGCTCTCGGCGCTCTCAGTTCTCACCTCCTCTCTCCTGGGCCAAGCGCCCCGAGACTCGGCCCGTCTCAAGGAAATCATCGTCACGGCCGCGCGGACCGACCGCTCCGTCCGGCTGCTTGGCTCGGCCGCCGACGCCCTGAGCTCGACCGAGCTCGGCAACCGTCAGGTTCGAACGCTGAAGGATGCGCTCCAGCTCATCCCGGGCACCACGCTGATCTCGAGCGGGGGGCGGGGCAGTGTTTCGTCGAGCTTCTTCAGAGGCACCAGCTCGAATCAGACCCTCCTCATGATCGACGGGATCCGGGTCAACGACGCCAGTGTCAGCCCCGCCTCGATTCTGGGGGGACTCGAGCTGAACGGCGCCGACCGGGTCGAGGTGGTTCGCGGTCCGCAGGGTACGCTTTACGGAGGTTCGGCCGTCGGCGGAGTCATTGCGCTCATGACCGAGCCCGGACAAGGGCGGCCCGAGTGGCGCTTCTCCGGTGAAGCGGGCTCCTTTGGAACGGCGCGCGCGTCGCTCGGTATGAGCGGTGCAACCGGACGGCTCGGGCTCGTTGCCGGGGCCAGCGCCATCACAACGGACAACGAGCGGCCGTCGAACGACTTTCATCAGCGGACTGAGACGGCGCGACTCGACTTCCGGGCGGCCTCGTCGCTCGCGCTCGGCGCGACGTTCCGCGGGCAGCAAGAGTCGTTCACGAGCCCCGGCGACATTCGGACGACGAATACGACTCCCGTCGGGACCACCTCGTTCGAGAACAACCTCGGCACGGTGTTCGTCGACGGGAAGCCGGCGGGGCCGTGGTCGAGCCGCCTAACCATCGGATATCAGCAGTACTACCTCCGCGGGACGAGCCGGTTCGACGGCGGGCCCGAGTCGATCTCCCGGCTCCGCTCGAACCGGTGGGTGGCCGACTGGGTGCACCGGATCAAAGCGGGATCTCATGCTCAAATCGTGGCCGGGGTCAATCAGGAGTGGAACCGGGTGCGCGACGGTGACGAGGACCGGGACGAGCGGCTCACGGCGGGCTACGGCCAGATAACCGTCGATCCGATGGACGAGCTTTCATTCACCGGAGGGGTGCGCGTCGATCACTACTCGACGTTCGGAACGGCCGCGACCGGTCGGCTCACAGGCGCGTACTTCATCCGGGCATCGCAGACCAAGATCCGGGCGAGCGGGGGAACCGGATTCCTGCCACCGAGCCTCGCGAGCCGGTTCGGCGGGCCGTTTCAGGACGCCAGCCCGGGCATCAAGCCGGAGCGGTCCAACGGGTGGGACTTCGGAGTGGACCAATACGTCGCCGGGGGGCGCGGGTCGTTAGGCGCAACCGTCTTCGGCAACCACATCCGCGACCTGATCGGGTTCGAGTCGGCCCCGTTCCCGGCCCTCGGCCATGCGATCAACCTCGCCCGGGCCTCGACGTCTGGGCTCGAGCTCTCAAGCCGCCTCGAGGTCGGGGCGGTCGATGCGCGGCTCGCCTACACGTATCTCCACGCGATCGACGAGTCCGCCCCGGACCCGGCCGAGCGGCGGCTGATCCGCCGCCCGCGCCATACGATCGCCGCGGACGTGGCGGTGCGGGCGTCGCGGACAATCCGGGTCGGCGCCGGCGGAGTGTTCGAGGCCGGCCGCGAGGACTCCGATTTCAACGTGTTCCCGTTCGTGCGCCTCAACCCCGGCGATTTCCTCGACGCGCGAGTCTACGGCGCGTGGCGAGTCTGGCGCAGCTTCGAGCTCGAAGCACGGATCGAGAATCTCTTCGACAAGCACTACGAGGACGCGTACGGGTTTCCGGCGTTAGGTAGACGGGCGATTGTCGGAGTTGCGGTAAGGTGAGGAGCGGGGACGAAGAACAGGGAAATGGGGGACGCGGGACTGCCTTTCGGGCGGATCCTTGTGCTTCCAGGCTCAGCTGGGAAGCTTTCGTTCCCGGTTCCCCCTGTTCCCGGTTCCTTGTCTCACTGCCCGGTCGCTTCCGCAACCATGCCCCTCCCCTCACCCTGCCGCTCAATCTGCCGACTGGGCGACGATAGCGTCTGCGATGGATGCGGCCGGACGCTTGCAGAGGTTGCGGGTTGGACCGGGATGTCAGACGCGGAGCGCCGGCTCATCATGGAGCGAGTGAGGGAGTGGGAGATCCGCGACTATGGCTCCGGCCACGACCATCCGCGGAGCTCATAGTAGCGGCGGCGCGGTGTGGCGTGGACGGGATCGATGCCGTTCCGCCGGCACCAGATAAAGTGTACGCTCGTCCCGAGCACCGCACCGGCAGCGGGTACGAGAAGCGACCAATGGCCCACCCACTGGGACAGCCCGAGTGTGAGACCAGAGAGGACCGCCCACTTGAGGATCTTTCGCCACGGCGGCGTCTCCACTTCGAAGACGGCGAACAGTCCCGTGCCGAGGATGGCGAAGGCCAAGAGAACCGCGAGCTCGATTTCCATCGAAGATCTTCCGTTAGGGCTGCGCGAGACCGGCTCGCGCGGCCTTCATCGCGACCGGCCAAACGGGTGTTCGAAGCTCAGGTAGAGCAGCAGCTGGTTCTGCTCGCCATGCGTGGTGAGATCGAAGGCGTAGCCAATCGCGGGAACGATCTGGAGCCCGCTCGGATAGTTGAACGCCCACCGGACAGCCGGACTCACCACGGTGCTGCTCGACCAGGCCTCCCGGCCCGGAGCCGTGACTGCGCGGGAGCGGGTCCAGGCGCTCTCCACCATCAGATTGATCCGCGGCTCTACCGCCCAGATCACGCTCGCACCCACGAGCGCATCGGCAGTGGTGGTTCCCGGGAGCCGGTGGCTCGCGGCCGACAGGATCGACCCGCTCAGGTTGAAATGGCCGGTGAGCGACGGTGTCACCTCGACCGAGACCGGAAGCGCGACCGTCACACCGAACGCTCCCGACCCGCGCCCCGCGGGCTCCGAGCCGACCGGGAGATTGACCGACAACCGAGGCGCAACCCAGGTTCGGTTTCCTTGGCCGCCCAGGAGCTGGTACCGGTAGTTG
>JBDTOH010000591.1:0-3764 GCA_039933355.1 Gemmatimonadota bacterium
TCGAGCGCGTACGAGAAGCCGAGCCGCGGCTGGAACGCGCCGTAGAACGGCTTGCGGTTGGTCCCGTTGCTGATGTATCGGCTCAGATCGAGCGGAGTCGGCAGCTGGCTGTTGTAGCGAGTGAGCGTGTCCACCACGTTCTGCGGCGTCACGTAGTTGTAGTTCATCATGTGGGACTCGAAGTCCCACCGGATCCCAAGGTTAAACGTCAGGCGCGGAGTCGGGCTCCAGTCGTCCTGGATATAGGCACCGATCTGATTGTTGGTCGCGTTCAGCTGGGGATTGCCGGTGCCGTATCGCATCTCGAACGGGGTCTCGAACGCGTACGTTGCACCGTTCTGCATGTTCCGGTATTCGAACCGCGGCGTCCCGTCGTTGTCCTTGAGCACATCGTATTTCACGAAGTCGATGCTGACGCCCGTCTTGAACACGTGCTGCCCCGCCCCGTGAAAGACGGAATAGGTCAGGTCGTCGCGGAGGCCGAGCCGCTTCTGGACGAAGTCCTGCGTACTCAGGTTGCTGCCGATGACGGCGTTCGTGTTGTTGTCGAACAGGTACTCGCGCGAAGCCGTCCCGGGCGTGTTAGGCGATGGGTTCCGGCGGAACCGGGAGTAGTCGATCTTCGCCTCGTTGAGCATCGCGCCCGAGAAATAGTTGTACTTGAGCTGCGCGACCGACACGTTCTGGCGGAAGTTGACCGCCTCCTGCAAGGCGTTCCGGTCGCCGAAGTCGCGAACGTCGGTCTCGTGGCGATTGTTGAAGCTCAGCTCCGCGGACGACTTGGGCGACGCGGCAAGGCTCAGCTTGCCGAACAGCAGCGTCTCGCGGAACGGCGAGGTAAAGTTGCCGTTGTACTGGGTCAGGTTGACGGTGTCGAGCGCCGGGAAACCCGACGGCGGCACGAGATTCACGCGGGACGAGCGGTTCTGGTAGTTCCCCTCGTAGGAGCCGAAGAACTGGAGCTTGTCCTTGACGAGCGGGCCGCCGAAGCTCAGGGCCGCGAGCGAACGATTGTAGTCCGGCTTGGTGAAGCCGGGGTTGCCCGCCTTGTCGGCTCGCTGGAAGGTATCGAGCGACACGAGGCCCTTGTTTTGATAGCCGAACAGCACGTTGCCGGTCCAGATATTGCCACCGGACTTCGTGGTCGCCGTGATGATGGCGCTCGAAGACTTCTGATACTCGGCTTTGAAGTTCTGGCTGATGACCCGGTATTCCTGAATCGCGTTCCGCGGGAACGGATTGCCCCGGCTGGCGTCCTGACCCGTGACGCCGCCACCCGTGAGATCGTTCTTGAGGCTGGTACCGTCGATGAAGATGTTGACGGAGCTCGCCGACTGGCCCCCGGCGGAGAACGTCCGAGAGTTCCCGTTGATCCGATCTTCCGTGATCGTGACGCCCGGCGTCAGCGCCGCCAAGTCGAGGAAGTTGCGGCTCGGAGTCGGCAGCTTCTCGATCTGAGCCGGTGTGATGTTCGTCGCGACTTCCGACGTGCGCGTCTCGACGGTGGGCGCCGTCTGCACCACGATCTCCTGGAGCTGCACCGCCTTCTCTTCGAGGGTGAAGCTCTGGATCGAGGTGGCGCCGATCTGCACGACGACTCGACGGCTCTGAGCCCCGCTCCCGATTCGGCGCGCCGTCATGTCGTAGGTGGCGGGCACGAGGCCGGGGAAGATGTAGAACCCGTCGGCCCGGCTCGACGTGCTGCGCTGGACGCCGTTCTCGATGTTCTTCGCAATGATCTCGGCCCCGGCGACCCCCTTCCCGCTTGCATCGGTGACCTGGCCACGAATGGTGCCCGTCGTGTTCTGGGCGGAAGCGGCGGGAGCGAGCAGCATCCCGGACACGGCGAGCCCAAGCAGCCATCGGCCCACTGTATCAAACAGAGCTCTCTTCATCGAATCCTCCTCGCGCGTGAAGCAGTGAAGCAACCCAGCCGAGGCGCGTGCCGGCTAGGAACTGGACGAGCCGCAGGAGCGGCGCACAACAAGAGTCGTGGGCATGGTTTCGTCGTGAGGCGCATGGCTCGAATTGCCGTTGGCCGCCTCGAGCAGCGAGGCGGCGGCGCGAGCGCCGAGGGTGCTGATATCGACCCGGACGGTGGTGAGCGGCGGGTCGACGTAGCGGGCCATCGGAATGTCGTCGAAGCCTCCGATCGCGATGTCGCCGGGGACCCGAAGGCCGGCGTCCCGGAAACCGCCGAGAGCACCTAATGCCATCCCGTCATTGCTTGCGAAGACAGCGGTGGGCCGGGGCGCGAGGGCGAGAATGGCCCGGGCCGCCTCGTAGCCGCCGTGCTCGGTGAAGTCGCCGGGAATTTCGAGCCGCCCGTCGAGCTGGATCCCTGCCTCGACCAGCGCTGCCTGGTACCCGCGCAGTCGCTCGGCCGCATCATGGTTCCGCTCGGCGCCCTTGATGATCGCGATGCGCGTGTGCCCGATCTGGATCAGGTGGCGCACCATGGCGTGGGCGCCCTCGAAGTTGGCGATCCCGAAATGGGCGCTGCCGACGTCGGTGCGGGGGCTGTTGAGGAGGACTACGGGGAACCCTTCGGGGAGGCCGCGAGTGGCGCTGACTTGGTCGAACTCGGGGCTCATCACGATCACGCCGTCCACCCGGCCCCGCATGGCGCGGAACGCGGTGAGGAGGTCGTCGCCGGCATGTCCGGCGCGGGCGACGAGCACATGGTACCCGCGCGCGCGGGCTGCCTGATCGATGCCGCGAATGAGCTCTGAGAAGAATTCGCCGTAGAGATCGGGGAGCAGCACGCCAATCGCATGAGTACGCCGGGTAATGAGACTTCGGGCTCCGCCGTGGGGGGTATACCCCATCTCGGCGGCGATTTCACGGACTCTCTTGCGAGTGTCCTCCTTGACCTGGAGGTTCCCGTTGTAGACCCGAGAGACCGTTGCGACGGAGACGCCGGCGGCGCGCGCCACGTCTCGGATTGTGACCATTCAGCTCAACCGCGCACAGAGGTACCGTGTGGGGAACAGGTACGGGGCGGGAGCGGCCCCGGGGGCGACTGAGTCGATGTAAACGTTTTCTGTAAACGGTTACATTGTTGCCACGGAGGGGCGTTCTGTCAAGGGTTTGGGGGGATCGGTGGTTAGGCACCGGTCCCCGGTCCCCGGTTCCTGGTACCTCGTCTCCCGTGCCCTCGACCAGGACGTCGACATCGCCGACATCTCATGCGAAGAGCTGCAGGCGGGCGCCACTCTCAACCGGCTCGAGCGCAATCGAGCCGCCCGTTCGCTTCGGCGGAAAGACTTTGCCTCGCGACGCAAGGACGCAGGAGCTTTCGGGTGCGACCTCTGCCCGTTCCAATCCGACTTCGGGTCCCGACGGCCGACCGATGAAGACCGACCGGTCGCCCGTGGGCTGCTCGCGTCCTGCCGAACGCCACGGTCGGCCTATAAGGAGGCACGATCGGTTGCCCGGCCGCAGCTGCCACCCTAGTCTTCAGGCTAATCTCCATGGGCGGGCAATTGACGCCAACCACGCGGGAGCAGGTCATGGAGGTGATCAAGAACCTCCCGGCCGAGACGTCCGTTGAGGAAGCGATGGAGCGTCTCTATTTCCGCGCCGACATCGAAGAAGGCCTGCGCCAGGTCGAACACGGGGCAGGAGTCTCGCACGAGGAAGCAAAACGGCGGTTGCTGGGTAGGTCATGACCCGAGTGGTCTCCGCGCTCCGCGCCGTCCAGAATGTCGAGGCGATCCAAGCCTACATTGCCCGTAGCTCGCCGAGGTACGCGGCCCTTCACG
>JBDTOH010000592.1:0-3751 GCA_039933355.1 Gemmatimonadota bacterium
TCTGATTGTAGTGGCGGTACTCGCCCAGCTTCTCGAACCCGGAGTGCAGGTAGCCAAGATGCGGAATGCACCGTTTGACCGTCTCACCCTCGAGCTCGATCACGAGCCGGAGCACACCGTGCGTGGCTGGGTGCTGCGGACCGATGTTGACCAGCATGTGCTCGGCGCCGAACTCGTCGTCCGACCCCTTGGCGAGGCCCAGCGGTACCCGGCTCAGGTTCCCCGCTCCGTCCATGCTCGGGGTCGTGAGTGCCATCTCCACCGTGCGCAGGCTCATCGCAGCTCTCCCCGCTCGCCCTTGTCGAGCCGGCGCCGCATATCCTCAGGCAGCTCGGAGAACGCGTCCGCGATCGACAGCTCTGCGATCGAATAGTGAGCCTCTGGATTGGCCGCCAGCGCCTGACGAGTCTGCTCGGCGCGGGTGAAGTTGCCCCGTAGCGGGAAGTCCTTTCGGAGCGGATACCCTTCGGCGTAGGTGTCCCACATCAAGATCCGGCGGAGGTCCGGATGGCCGGTGAACGTCACGCCGAACATGTCGTAGACCTCGCGCTCCAGCCAGTCGGCGCCCCGCCAGAGATCGGTGACGGTATCCACGGCGAGCGGCTCGGACTTGTCGAGCGGGATCTTGACCCGGAGATCGACTTTCCGGTCGAGCGACCGGAGCTGATAGACCACCTCGAACGGGAGCTCGGCGTCGCGATACTCGACCGCGGTGACGTCGGTGAGGTAATTGAAGGCCTGGCCCGGCGTCTCTTTGAGCCAGGCGAGGATCTCGTGGCTCCGATCTCGCTCGACCCACACGATCGTGTCCCCGCACGAGACAGCATGCCGAACGATCGCCGGGCCGAACGCTGCTCGCAGCGCGTCCACGGAGGCCGACGGTGCCGTGTTGATAGCCGTCATGACGACCGAGTCTGGTGAACCGAGTTGCCGAACGGCTCCGAGAGCTCGTCGATTACTTCGGGCGGGAGGAAGAAGCCGCGCTCGTCCACCATGTGCTCCACCCGGAGCGACTTATCGGAGATCGACTCGCCCTTGATCTTCTTCTGGAGGAGCATGATTCCGTACAGCAGCCCTTCGGGGCGAGGCGGACAGCCGGGAACGTAGACGTCCACCGGAATGATCGTGTCGATCCCCTGCACCATCGCGTAGTTGTCGAAGATGCCGCCGCTCGACGCGCAGGCGCCCATGGAGATGGCCCACTTCGGCTGCGGCATCTGGTCCCAGATCCGGCGAATGATCGGCGCGAGCTTGAACGGAAGCCGGCCGGCGCAGATCAGCACATCCGCCTGGCGCGGCGAGAAGCTCATCCGCTCCATCCCGAACCGGGCGATGTCGAACCGTCCGGCGGCCGTTGCCATGAACTCGATCGCACAGCATGCGGTGCCGAACGGCATCGGCCAGAGCGAATTGGCCCGGCCCCAATTGACCAAGGAGTCGAGCGTGGTGGTCAAGAAGTTAGGTGAGACAGCGGCGACTTCGACCGATCCCGCCGCGTCGTCGGGGGATGTCAATCCCATTGCAACGCACCTCGTTTCCAAACGTACACATACCCCACCGCCAGGATCGCGATGAAGACGAACATTTCAATGATCAGCAACCCGCTGATCTGCTTCAGTTGATTGAAGGCGACGGCCCACGGAATCATGAACACGCCTTCGATGTCGAAGATGATGAAGAGCATCGCGACCAGGTAGAACTTGATCGAGAACCGCTCTCGCGCATCGCCCAAAACGGGGACACCAGACTCGTAGGGCGCGATCTTCGTGGCGGTCCGCCGGTACGTCGAGAAGACGTGGGAGACGCCCAGCATGAGGATCGCATTCGCAACGACGAAGGCGATCAGGACGAGAAGTGGGGCGTATGGTTGCAGCATGTATATAAGAGGCTGGCCGGTTTCGTGAAAAGATTCACTAACCCAGCGACCAATCTATCAGCGGCACCGGGGAGAGTTCAACCCGGAACCGGCGCAACTTGAGGCAATCGCGAGAGTTAGCCGCCCGGCGGGCGTTCTCGCGCCCGCATCTCCACCCCTCGCGCTGAGGCCGAGTGGTGGATTCTAAGCCACCGGCGTGCGGGCCGCCGGGCTGCGTCTCAGAATCCGGGCTTGAAGGCCGCGTCCACCTCGACCTGATACCCGTTGGCCAACCGGTTCGTCTCGTTCGCCAGCCCGATGACCGCCAGCAGCTCGGCGAGCATGTCGTCGGTCATGCCCTTCTTGCGCGCGCCGGCCGTGTGCGAGCAGATGCAATACTCGCAGTTGTTGGTAACGCTGACCGCCACGTAGATCATCTCCTTGGTGAGCGGATCGAGCGCGCCCGGCGCCATAACCTGTTTGACGTTGTTCCACATCCGCTCGAGCGTGGGCGGGTGGCTCGCCAGCACTTTCCAGAAGTTGTTGACCCAGTCGGTCTTACGGGTGGCCATGATGTCGTCGTACACGGCCCGGACTTCGGGGCCGGCATCGGCGTATTCGATCATCGGTAGCATGGGCATGGGACGCTCGGCGAGCCGGGATGGAGTGGGACTGCTGCTGCGGTTGCGGGGCTCCAGGATGATAGCAGGACGGCCCGTTGCCGTCGGCGGCGTACGAGCCGCATGATCACGCGCTCCTGCCGCCCCGTGATTCGCAGGCCCAGCCAGATGCCGAGCGTCACGAAGACCAGGGCGACGAGCGCGCCATAGATCTCGACGGAGTGCTCGACCACCAGGTAGCGGTACTCGATTGCCTTGAGCAGCGCGATGAGCGCGCCGCCCAGCAGGCCATATAAGAGGATGGGTTTCCGCACGCCGGAATGTCGCAAAGACTGCGCTGGCCCGCCAGACAGCGGGATGCGCGGCTATCGGTCACCGCGGCGCTGCGTCATTCCGGCTGCGCCGGTCGGGTGGGAACGTCTCGGGCTAGTCGCGCATGTAGTGGCAGCTGTACCCGCCGGGGTGCTTGCGCAGGTAGTCCTGGTGGTACCCCTCTGCGCTATACCACGTCCCGGCCGGCTCGATGCTCGTCGTGATCGGCCGCCTCCACTTCCCCGACGCCTCGATCCTCGCCTTCACCCGCTCCGCCGCACTCCTCTGCTCGGCGCTTTGCGGGAAGATCGCCGAGCGGTACTGCGTCCCGACGTCGTTGCCTTGGCGGTTGAGGGTCGTCGGGTCGTGCAGCTTGAAAAACCACTGTTCGAGCAGGTCTTCGTAGCTCAGCACCGTCGGGTCGAACGTCACCCTGATCGACTCGGCGTGGCCCGACTTGCTGTCGTGGGTATCGTCGTACGTCGGGTTTTCCATCCACCCGCCCGTATAGCCGACGTCGGTTTCGATCACGCCCGGCACGGCGCGCAGGATCTCCTCGACGCCCCAGAAACAGCCGCCCGCGAGCACTGCCACTTCGGTCATCCGTCCGGCGGCGGTCGCCGGGCGAGTCTCCCTGCCCTCCGCAGTCATATCGGTTCTCCTCATCGTTTCATTGGACGGACCTCGGCACCCCGTCGCCACCAAGATCAACCGACTCCTGAGGCCGTGCAATCCTGGAGCCCCGGTGGCCCCGCCGCGTCCCGACCCTTCCGGCCGGCGGGGCGGGCCGGACTACCGCTCTCCGTCGTAGAAAAACTGCTCCGGCGTGATCTTGTCGTTCTTGACCGTATAAAGCCCCACTTCCTCGAGCGAGGTGAGCTTGCCGGTGCTCTTGGGCGTGACCTCGAACGTAAAGTAGACGGTGAACTGGCCATCGCCGTCGGTGGGCCCGTTGAAGAACGGA
>JBDTOH010000593.1:0-3751 GCA_039933355.1 Gemmatimonadota bacterium
CCGAGCAAGCGGTAGGGCAACGCGAGATCACGGCGCAGAGCGACATCTTTGCGTTGGGCTGCGTGCTCTACGAAATGCTGGCCGGAGAGCCGCCGTTCTCGGGTCCCACTGCTCAGGCGATTGTGGCGAAGGCGGCACGGGACACGCCGCAGCACTTGCGGGTGGGCCGGCCCAGCGTGCCCGCTCAAATCGATGCGGCGGTAGGCAAGGCGTTGGCCAAGCTGCCGGCTGACCGGTTTGCCAGCGGGGCAGACTTCGCCGCAGCGCTTACAGGGGAGCGGCCCTCGGCGCGAGAAGAGGGACAGTCCGTCGGCGCACCCCAGGTACAGCCGCGCGGGACCCGCCGCGCTACCACTATAGTCCTCGTAGGCGTTGCTCTCGTGGCAGTCGGAATCGCGGTGAGAGAGCGGCTTCGTAACACGTCGCCTCCCGATCGACCTGTGGTTCGCTTTGTCGTCGCGGACGACTTTCAGGGCGCGCCCGCGATTTCTCCAGATGGCACGCGGATCGCCTACTTGAGCCGAGACGGAAAGCTCCACGTTCGAGTCCTCAGTGCCGTGGATGACCGAGCGCTTGCGGGAGTTGAGAATGCTCTGTTCCCGACGTTCTCCCCCGATGGGAGGTGGATTGCGTATTCGACGCCTAGCGCACTCGTGAAGATCGCTGCCGAAGGCGGGGAACCATCGGTGATTTCAGACGGCACTGGCATAGTCGTACCTAGCTGGGGTCCACACGATCGGATTGTGTTCTCCTCCTGGGCGAACGGTGGCCTTTGGAGCGTCTCGTCGAACGGAGGCATCCCGACGCAACTGACATGGGTTGACTCCGCCGGCGGTGGCATCGGCCATCAGGTTACGCAGGTTCTTCCCAGCGGCAACGCCGCGTTGTTCGAGATCGTGAGCGGTGAACGGCGCGACTCCTGGATTGCGGCGGTGTCGGTCCCGGCGGGCAAGGTCACGCGAATCACAAAGGGGATTGCAGCGCGGTATGCGCCGACCGGTCATCTGCTGGTCGAGCAAGTCGACGGTTCGCTCCAGGCGTATCCATTTGACCAGGAGCGGTTGACGATTTCTGGACCTGCGATGCCGATCCGTCAGCGGGTGGCGGTAGGCCAGGTTACGCCGAGCTATGGCATTGCGGTTGATGGCTCGCTTGCATACGCCGAGGAAACCGCGGGCGGACCCATCTCGGTAGTCCTCGCTGACCGATCCGGGCAGTCGACGCCCCTGCCGGCTCTGAACGGGTCAGTCCTCTTCGGCTATTCGCCCGAAGGGCAGCGGATTATCGTTGGGACGGATGATGGATACGGGGTATATGCATTCGAAGCCGCGGGTATGGTTCGACTCCCCGCTTTGGAAGGATACAATCCCACGTGGGCGCCCGATGGAAGAACAGTGCTCTTCAATCGGTTCAGCTCACAGGCCGACGGTTTGTACCGCGTGCCGGCCGACGGTACGGGACGTGCCGAATTGGTCCGTCACGGGCCGTTTTGCTGCGCGAGCTGGCATGCCGACGGACGCAGCTTTGTCACGGGAGACGTCACGGCACCGAAGGCCTGGGACCTAACGCTCGACACTCTTGTCCCCGCGAAGCAGCTATCTCAGGTCCAATCAGATGGAGGTTACGACCTCCATCTTTCGCCCGACGACCGATGGCTGGTCTACACGTCAACCCGATCGTCGGTCAAGCAAGTCTACGTGCAGGGGTCCTCCGCCACCGGGTCAACGTGGCAGGTGTCCAACGGGGCAGGAGACTACCCTGCGTGGGCTCGCGGGGGTCGGGAGCTGTTCTATGTCCGAAACGACTCGCTCGTCTCCGCGCCGGTACAGGCCGGCCCTGTCTTCCGCACCGGGACGCAGCACGTGTTGTTTGCCCTTCCGAAGGGCGGCCGTTATGCGGCGCATCCAGACGGCCAGCATTTTGTGATTTCTACCGCAGTCCTGCAATCGAGGCGGCTGGTCGTAGCGACCAACTGGTTGCAGGAAGCCGGGCTCGATAAGGCACGATAGTTCGAACCCCTTCCCAAGTCGCACCTCTAACCCTGGCGAGCCGGCCGGCGCACCCGGATTGGCGCCGGCGCAGATCTCCGCGCCGTCAGCAGCCAGATCATGGGTTTGATCGGGCTGTTCAACGGTCTGCACGGGTACCTCTTCCGCGAGGACGCCGAGCTACAAGCAGTATGGGACCACGCCCGGAACGTAGTTGCAGCGGGGCGCGCCAAACCCGCAGAGCCGGTCGTTGAAGGAGGTGCCTCATCGGGATCGTGAAGCCCCAATCAGATCCGGCCGCGGGCGCCTCCCCAACCGGCGCTGCCAGCGGCGATGCATGAGCGCCGTGGCGATGGACTCCGCCACGGCGCTCATGTGTCGTGATTCGTGAGGCCGGCCCCCTGGTCGCGCTCCGTTCGGTGCCTATCCCTGCTCGGTGATCGCCGCCCGTAGCTTGGCCGAGCTGCGCCCCTTGAGAGTTCCTTTGGCTGGCTCCGCCTGTTGGGTGGCAGCAGCGGTTCCAGGAATCGGTGCATCCTCCCGCCAAGTCCTGCCCCGCCGCCCGGTATTCCCGGCTTTCCGAAACCAGACCGAACCATCGTTACAAATCACGACAATCATCTTCGCGCTTCGGACACTCGCTACCGGCTGCCGGTCCATCTCGCGCCTCCTCACCACTAAGGTTGGGTCCTGCCCCTGCCGCTCGTTACCCAGCTCCGTCGAGCCGGCAATCCACGAGAGGACGGACTTCGGGCATTGGACGATCGAGACGTCCGTCGATGCACAGGGGCGAGTCTAGCCTTTCCGGACGGTTCGGCGGCTGTTAGGTCACGGTCAGCGGAAAGTGCTCCGAGAGCCTAACGCCGACCGTCCGGTCCACGAGCCGGAGCAGCTCGGTGAAGTCGCGGGAGAGGTCTGCCCGCCGGGTCGCGAGCTGTGCCGACACCCGGGGCTGCTCGTCGTCGCGGAGGGACGGAAGCGCGGACGAGAGGGTGTCGTAGATCGACCAGTTGGTGTTGATCCGCTTCCGGAGGGCTTCGAACCGGGGCTGGTCCCATCTGGCGACGTGCAGGTCCTCGCGCCGAACCGAGGCAGCCAGATGGCCGCCGAGCCGCACCTCGAACGCGTCACCGACCTCATTGGTTTCCAGGACCTCGATATCCTTGCGCTCGAGCACGAGGTGCACGAACTGATCGGCCCGATCGAGCGAGGCGGCGACCATCGAGAGGACGGGAGCCGTGCGGTTCGCGGAAGCGGTGCTGTTCATAAGCGGCGCCTGGTGGAGGGATCGAGACACTATCCTACCCTCCCTTTGTAACGATCTCCGCCTGTGGACCCCGCACACCGAAACTGGACAACCAGGCCGAGGCTATCCGGCGAGCGCCCCGCCCCAAGTCGGGGAGGTCGGTCAAGAGACCCTCCGCGCCGAGATCCAGGAACCGGCGGAGCTCGGCGTCCTCAATCAACATCCATATCCATTTCTCAAGCGGCACCCGTTGATGATTCAGCTGCGGGTTCAGAGCGAGAGGGCTCCGAGCCCAGCTGCAGGCTCGCACGGCGCTCACTGCAAGGCTATGATTTGATCATGCGCGCTCTCGTAGCCACCGTCCTCCTCCTGCTTCAGCTGCGACCTGTGCTGGGGATGGCTCTCTGCGCGGCGTTCACCGCGGGCGATGGCGATCGGATGGAAATAGACTGCCCGATGCCGGCGCCTCGGGCGGCGGCGGAACGAACCACCGCCGAAGGTTCCGCTCCTGGTTCTG
>JBDTOH010000594.1:0-3749 GCA_039933355.1 Gemmatimonadota bacterium
ATCAGGAGCGGATCCGAGACGCGCTCGAGTCCCTCGAGCGGAGCGCGAGCACCGGGCTCCTCGGTTATCGCCTGCTCCGCGCGGACGGCCGGATCGTCTGGTGTGAGACCAGCGCCCACGCAGCCCCGGCCGGCCCGGACGGAGCCCCCGCGATCATCTGCATAACCCGCGACATCACCGAGCGGATTCGGAGCGAGGAGATTCTTCGGACGGCGTCGCGGATGGAAGCGACCGCGACCCTTGCCGCCGGCGTCGCGCACGATTTCAACAACCTGCTCGCCGGCATCCTCGGTAGTGCCGAGCTGTTGCTGGAGGACGGCGATTACCGCGACGCAGCAACGCGTCTCACGCAGATCGCGGACGCAGCGAAGCGGGGGGGCGCGCTGGCTCAGCAACTGCTCGCTTACGCGCGCGGCGGGCGCTACAAGGTCGAGCCGGTGGATCTCAACGTCATCGTCCACGAAGCGCTTCACCTGCAGCGCCACGCCACCCCGCCTCGAATCCAGCTCGAAGAGGACCTCGACCCCGGCATCGCGGCGGTCGAAGCCGACCCGGTTCAGCTCGGGCAGGTCATCACGAATCTGTGCATCAACGCGTGCGAAGCCACGCCGGGGATCGGGCGGGTCGTCATTCGAACCCGGAAGGTGACGCTCACCGCGGCCGAGGTCGCGACCAAGCCGGGACTCGTCCCGGGCCCCGCCGTGGTCCTCGAGGTCCACGATACCGGCCAGGGGATGGACCCTCCGACGCAGGCGCGAATCTTCGAACCGTTCTACTCCACCAAGTTCCAAGGCCGCGGGCTCGGTCTCGCGGCCGCATACGGCATCGTCAAGAACCATCGCGGCTACATCGGGGTCGAGAGCGCGTTGGGGCACGGGACGACCTTCACGATCTTCCTCCCTGCCAACGCGGGGGCCCCCAAACAAGTAGCTCCGGCCAAAGACTCTTATCCCACGGGAACGGAGACGGTCCTCCTCGTCGATGACGACGAAGCGGTGCTGCAGGTAACCCGCAGCATCCTGGAACGGCTTCGGTATCGGGTTGTCCTCGCCCGCAACGGCATCGAGGCCGTCGAAGTCGCCCGGGCGTACCCGGGGGAGATTCACCTCGCGGTCCTCGACATGGGCATGCCGCACGCCGGCGGGGCGGAGGCGTTCCCCTTCCTCCGAGCGAGCCGGCCGTCCATGCGGATCTTGATTTCGAGTGGGTACGAGATGAACGACGTGGTCCAGAATCTCTTGGCGAGCGGGGCTAACGCGTTCCTTCAGAAACCGTTCCGCGTGAGCGCGCTCGCGACGGAGATTCGCGCGGTCCTCGACGGGGCGCCGCCGAGCGACGCTTGAGGTGGTTTGGGCTGGATCTCGTAGGCCTCGAGGAGCTAAGCGACGCGGTCGCGTCGCGGCCGAACAGCTGTCCCGCTTAGAGAGTTCGCAACAGGGTTCGAATCTTCAGCGCCTGCGCCTCGATCGTCTTGAGAGCCGCCACGACTTCCGGCGCGAGCTTGCCGGGCTCCATGAGGAGAAGTTGTGCTTCAGCCAAGACCGCGGCGAGCGGGTTCGCCACATCGTGGCGGAGCTTCGCAAGGCTGTCTCGATCTTCCATGCTTCAACTCCTTCGGATCAGGCGTCGACGAATGGAATTGGTACGAACGTAGCGATGAACACCGCGACGCACGCGAGTCCCACCCATCGGCGGCTGGCAGGCACCGGACGATCTGGGATCATGACGGATGGATGCGTCCACCGGCCCCCTCCGATCAAGAACGTCATGACCACCCACACGAGCCAGCTGCTGGAGAATCGTGAGAGATAGAGTAGGCCACCAATCGTCAGCAGCGCGAGGGCGCCTTGACGGCGCCCGAGGAGACCGTGCATGACGTGACCACCGTCGAGCTGGCTCAACGGCAGCAGGTTGAGCCCCGTAATGAAACAACCGACCCAGCCTGCAAAGGCGGGCCCGCTCAGGTGGACGGCAGTATTACCAGGCAGCAGCCAATCCCGAAGCGCCCGGGTGAGCAGCGATTCACCGAGGAAAATGTCACTGCCCGCCCACACGACATAGCTCCGAGCCATGCCCGGGTCCATCGGCAGCCGCTCGGACGTGAGATAGCCCCAGACGAGGACGCCGAGCGCCACGACAAAGCCCGCAAGCGGGCCGGCTGCCCCAACATCGGTGAGCTGGCGGCGGTCCAGTACAGGGCTTCTCAGTCGGATGAAGGCGCCCAGGCTCCCGATCGGAGACAAGGTCGGCGGCACTGGAATGAAGAACGGTGGGGTCGTGTCGATCCCGTAACGACGAGCCGCGATGTAGTGGCCGTACTCGTGGACGACGAGAATGCCAAGCAGCGGCAGGGCAAAAGACCAGCCCGTGAGGAAGAGGCGCCAGTCTCCGTGGAAGGTCCCGACCAGGAACTCGTAGGCGCTCTGTAACCCGCCCGCGATTCCTGGATGACCGGTCGGATACCAGACACCGGCGAGCGCGGCCCCGGCGGCCATCGAGCAAAGAATGGTGACGACGAACAATGTGACGTGGAGCCACCAGCGATGAGCGTCCTCCGAAGTAGCCCGGACCAGCACCAGGCGAGTCTTCGCCCGGTCGGCCCAATAGCTCGCACCCCGCCAACCGGTCAGGGCTTTGGTAAGCGCGGGCGAGGGACCCCGGTGGTCGGCGGCGACGATGGCATCGATCACCTCCCGGCTCTCCAGGTGAATCACCCGCCAGGCGGCGAACATCCCGGGAAATTCGTCCACGCAACCTCTTGACGGGGGAAGGGACCAGAGGCTAGGTTGTCAGCATCCAACCAGCCGTGACCCCCGAACGAATCCGAAGAACTATCCGATTTCCTCTCCGGCCCGGCTCGGGGTCCTTCATAGAAACTCACTTGACCACCGTTCGCTACTCAACCGTTTGCGCAGACGACGCTCTCGTCATTTCTTGACGCCCTCGCCCTGCTGAGCAGGGCGAAAAGAGGCACCCTCCGTGGACATCTCTGAACTCAAGCAAAAATCAGTCGCTGAGCTGCATGCGCTTGCTCAGGAATTGAACATCACCAACTACTCGGGGCTGCGCAAGCAGGATTTGATCTTCCGAATCGAGCAATCGCTGCTCGACAAGGACACGGTCATCCGCGGCGAAGGTGTCCTCGAAATCCTTCCGGAAGGCTACGGGTTTCTCCGCAGCCAGGACTGGAATTACCTCTACGGCCCCGACGACATCTACGTGAGCCCGAGCCAGATCAAGCGGTTCGATCTGCGCACCGGCGACACCGTTATGGGACAAGTCCGGCCGCCGAAAGAGGGGGAGCGTTATCTCGCGCTCCTCAAAGTCGAAAGCGTCAACTACGAGGAGCCCGAGCGGACCAAACACCGGATCGCGTTCGACAACCTCAAGCCCCGCTATCCCGACAAGCGCTTCAAGCTCGAAGGCAAGCGCGGCGAGCTTTCGATGCGGGTTGTCGATCTCCTCTCGCCCCTCGGCAAAGGTCAGCGCGGCCTGATCGTCGCGCCGCCCAAGGCCGGCAAGACGATCCTGCTGCAGAAGCTGGCGAATTCCATTCAGGAGAATCATCCAGAGGTGGTCCTCATCGTTCTGCTCATCGACGAGCGGCCCGAAGAGGTCACCGACATGCAGGAGAACGTCAAAGCCGAGGTGATCGCCTCGACGTTCGACGAGCCCGCCGATCGCCACGTCCAGGTCGCGGACATGGTCATTGAGAAATCCAAGCGTCTCGTGGAGCACGGCCGGGACGT
>JBDTOH010000595.1:0-3743 GCA_039933355.1 Gemmatimonadota bacterium
CGCGACAGGCCTCGCGGAACTGGAAGAAGACTTCCGGCTTGTCGGGGTTGCCGAAGTTGAGGCAGTCCGTAATGCCTAACGGACGCGCCCCGGTGCAGGCGACGTTGCGGGCGGCCTCCGCGACCGCGGCCTTCCCCCCTTCGTAGGGGTCGAGCCCGACATAACGCTCGGTACAGTCCACCGAGACCGCGATCCCGAATGCCGTCCCCGGGAGGTGAAGCACACCGGCGTCGCCGCCGGGCCCCAGGACGGTCTCGCCTTGGACGGTCGAGTCGTACTGCTCGTAGACCCAGCGTTTGGAGGCCACGGTGGGATCGTCCAGCAGAAGCTCGAGCGCGCCCTGTACGTCCGCCTTGGGCGGTGCCGACGGAGACGCGGCCCGCCTCGCGATGGTGGCCGCGCCTTCGCGCGCCTCGGGCGTGTAGACCGGGAATCCGTTGACCAGCTTATCGCCGGGAATGGAGACCACGGTCAGGCCGTCGTGGATGACGCGGAAGAGCCCGTCGTCGGTGACGGAGCCGATCGGCACCGCGCCGAGGTCCCACTTGGCGCAAATCGCTTGGATCTCGGCGACCCGCGCGGGCTCCGCGACGATGAGCATCCGCTCCTGCGACTCGGAGAGCAGGATCTCGTACGGCGTCATCCCGGGCTCGCGGAGCGGAACCCGATCGGTGTGAAGCTCGACGCCGGTGCCGCCCCGGGCAGCCATCTCGGCGGACGAGCTCGTGAGGCCGGCCGCGCCCATGTCTTGGATGCCGACGACGAGGGCCGACTGAATCAGCTCGAGCGTCGCTTCGAGGACGAGCTTCTCGGTGAACGGGTCGCCCACCTGGACCTGAGGCCGGCGGGCCTCGCTCTTCTCCGACAGCTCCTCCGAGGCAAAGCTCGCCCCGTGAATCCCGTCCCGCCCGGTCCGCGCGCCCATCGCGAGGAGCAGGTTGCCGACGCCGTGGGCCTTGGCCCGGGTCAGGTCCTTCTCCTTGAGCACGCCGACGCACATCGCGTTGACGAGCGGGTTGCCGCTGTAGCCCGGCGCGAACGAGACCTCACCACCTAACGTCGGCACGCCGACGCAGTTGCCGTAGTCACCGACGCCCTTGACGATCCCCGCGAAGAGATAGCGGTTCCGGGGCTCGTCGAGCGGCCCGAGCCGGAGGCTGTTGAGCACTGCGACCGGCCGCGCGCCCATCGTGAACACATCGCGGAGGATGCCGCCCACGCCGGTCGCCGCTCCCTGGTACGGCTCGACGGCGGACGGGTGATTGTGCGACTCGATCTTGAAGGCGACGGCCCAGCCTTCCGGCAGCTTGAGCACGCCGGCGTTCTCGCCCGGGCCTTGGAGGACCTGCGGGCCGGTGGTCGGGAACGTCCGGAGCACCGGCTTGGTGTGCTTGTACGAGCAGTGCTCCGACCAGAGCGCGCTGAAGACGCCGAGCTCGGTCAGCGTCGGTGTGCGGCCGAGAATGGCGATGATTTCGGCATACTCGCGCTCGGTGAGGTTGTGCTCGCGGACGACCTCGGCCGTGACGGCGCGCTCGCCGGGAAAGGGGGACGCGGTGGTCGGCTGGGCCGCCGTGGTCACGAGGACTTCTTCCGGAAGGTGTGGAGCAGGTCGCCGAGCATCCGGCCGATGACCCCGGGCTCGGGGTGGGCGACTAGCGTGTCGAGCTCGCCGGCGTCGAGCCACACGCCGTGGCAGTCGGGGCACTGCTCGATCTGGATCCGGTTGAAGAGGCTGGTGGTCAGGTGACCGCCGCACTTCGGGCACCGCATGAAGTGGCTCTTCCGCTCGGCTGCAGTGGCGGAGTCCGTAGCCAGCTTTCGCTGGCGCTCGATCAGGTCGGCATCCTGACGCGCGAAATAATCGTCTTCGTTGCGCGAAGGCTTTTCGGGATTGGTCATATCGGCAAGGGTCCTCGAGTTAACGTTAGTCATTTGCGAGGGCGCCGCGGATGCTCAGCAGCGAGCGGAACACGCCCGCGCCGTCCGAGCTCCCATTGATCGGGCTCGCGAGGCGCTCGGGATGGGGCATGATGCCGACCACGTTGCCCTCCCGGTTCGCGATCCCGGCGATGTCGTTCTCGGCGCCGTTTGGATTACCCGCTACGTCCGTCCCGCCGGTCGAGACATAGCGCATCACGATCAGGTTCCCCGCCTCGAGCGCGGCCAGCGTCTCGGGACGCGCAACATAGCGGCCTTCGCCGTGACCGATCGGAATCCGAATCACCTGTCCCTGCCGGTACGCGTTCGTGAACGGCGTGTCGACCCGCTCGATCCGCACATCGACCGGCCGGGAGAGAAACTTGAGGCCCGCGTTCCCCATCAGGACGCCGGGAAGGAGGCCGCGCTCGCAGAGAATCTGAAAGCCGTTGCAGATCCCGATCACCGCGCCGCCGTCCGCCGCATGGCGCTCGACCGCGTCCATGATCGGGCTGAACCGCGCGATTGCGCCGCATCGGAGATAGTCGCCATAGCTGAAGCCGCCGGGAAGAATGACGGCGTCGGCGTCGTGGAGACTGGTGTCGCGATGCCAGACGTAGAAACCGGTGCCGCCCTCCCGCTCGACGGCGCGAAGCGACTCAGCCTCGCAGTTGCTCCCGGGGAATCGGACGATGGCGACCCGAGTCATCTGGCCTCGACCTCGATCTCATAGTCTTCGGTGACCGGATTTGCGAGCAGCTTGTCGCACATCTGACGGGCTCGGCTCGCCGCGCCATCCGGAGTCGACGCGGCGATGTCGAGCTCGATCGCCTTGCCGACCCGCACGTTGGAGGCGTCGTTGAAATTGAGCGCTGTGAGGGCGCCCTCGACTGCCTGACCCTGCGGGTCGAGCAGCCCCTTGCGCGGAATTACGCGAACGTGGACCCGATACGTCATGGATTCTCCCGCCGGCGGCGGTGGGTAATGGAGCGGATCGTGCGATGCTCGCCGTTCCGGTCACCTCGGTCGATAAAGCTCAGGACAAAGCTCCGGATGATACCGAACAGCATGAAGGCGAGAAAAAACGGAAACAGGACCGAGGCCGGTTCGAGGAGGGCGGCGACGATGAGCGCGATCAGCGCGACCCCCATCACGATGCCCCCGGCGGTCTTGAGATTGATGCGCGGTCCCCGCGGATAGGGAACCCGGCTCACCATCAAGGCCGCGAGCAGCAGCACCAGGACCGTGACGCCCTCGTGCTGGAGGTCGAGAAAAGTGCTCGAGTTTCGGTAGAGCGCCGTCTGGCTGAACGGATAGTAGCTCGCGAGCATCATGCCAGCCGCCGGCGACGGGAGCCCGGTGAACCAATGGGAGTGCGGCTTCCCATGGGCGGAGACGTTGAACCGCGCCAGCCGGAGCGCCGCGGCGACCACGAACAGGAAGCAGACCACCCAGCCGAACTTCCCGGCGCTCGCGAACTCGAGCAGGTAGACGAGCAGCGCCGGCGCCATCCCGAACGAGATCACGTCCACCAGCGAGTCGAGCTCGGCGCCGAAGCGAGTGCCCGTGTTGGAGAGCCGCGCCACCCGGCCGTCCAACGTGTCGAGGATGCCTGCGAAGATGATGAAGAAGCCGGCCCATTTGAAATCGCCGTTGAACGCCTTTACGATCGCCCAAAACCCGAAGAAGAGGTTGGCGAGGGTAAAAAAGCTCGGCACGACGATGACCACACGCCGGATGCCGACGCGCTGGGGAACCGCCGGGTCCTCCGCGGGCACCGAGCCAGAGCCTGGGATTACTTCCATCGGGCCACCACCGTTTCC
>JBDTOH010000596.1:0-3731 GCA_039933355.1 Gemmatimonadota bacterium
GTTAGGTCGCCGTGGCGGTTTTCGGTCCTCATTCGCGGGCGATCGATAGCTGCTTGCGCCCGTCCATATATATCGAGTTCGCGGGCGGGTTGCGACTTCGCGAATCCGTCCGGCCCGACCTGCCGTTGACACGAGGGATGACCGACCGTAACCTAGACGCTGGCCAACCCCCATGCAGGATTCCTGGAGTGGGCCTCCCACCGATCGTTGGGATCATTATGTTTGCCGTCGCCTGCTCCAGCGAAAAGAAGCCAGAGCCGGAAGCGATCTACAACTATTTCCAAGGCCCGAGCGAGTTCACCATCACCGGCACGCTCAAGACGTACAACGTGATGGCGTTTCTCCCCCCGATCAAAGTCCCGACCCTCCTGACCGCGGGCGAGTTCGACGAGGTGGGTCCGACTCTCGTCGAGGGTTTCGCGGCGAAGATTCCCGGCGCTCGACCTGTGGAGTTTCCGGGCGCGGCACATCTGACGCCGTGGGACGCTCGCGACGAGAACCTCAAGGTGGTGCGCGAGTTCCTCCGCGCGGCCGATTCGACCGATGCGGGGCTGCGCCGATAGTGGAGTTCTTCCCCCGACCTGGCCCGCTGATGCGACGAGTGATCCTAAGCGCGGCCGTGACCGCCGTCCTGACCCTGCCGACGACATTGCGGGCGCAGCAGGCGGCCAGGCCGGTCAAGGTCTACATCTCCGTCGACATGGAAGGGGTTGCCGGGCTCGCCATCTCACCGAGCCAGATGGCCCCGACCGGGGTCGACTACCAGTACGGGCGCCGGCTCATGACCGCCGAAGCGAATGCCGCCATCGCGGGCGCATTCGACGGAGGCGCGACGTCGGTGCTGGTAAGCGATTCGCACGGATCCGAAACCAATCTCCTCGCCGACCAGCTCGACCGCCGCGCCCGCCTGATCACCGGCAAGCCCCGTCCGTACAAGATGATGGAGGGTATCGACTCGACGTTCGACGCGGCGGTGTTCGTCGGGTACCATCCGCGCGCGTCGTCCCTCGGGCACATCGATCACACGTTTAGCTATCAGATCAAACGGATCTCGCTGAATGGGATCGAGGTGGGTGAGGACGGCCTCAACGCCGCCCTCGCGGCGCACTTCGGCGTCCCGGTCGTGTTCCTCTCCGGCGATGCCGCGGTCGCGGCCCAGGCGCAGGCAGCCTATCCGGGTATCGTCACGGTTGCGGTGAAAGAAGCCGTCGGCCGGTTTGCGATCAATACGATGAACCCCGCCGAGGCCGATGAACGGATCAAGGCCGGGGTGAAAGAAGCGGTCGCGCGGGCACGTTCGATCCACCCAGTCCACCGCGCGGCGCCGATCACGATCGAGTTCGAGGTGAGCCACACAGGGCAATCGGAAGTCGCGCTACTCATCCCTGGAATGACACGAGTCGCGCCCCGAGTAGTTCGCTTCGTCGCCGCAGATATGCCGGCTGCCTATCGTGTTGCGGGGCTGGTCTCGTTGGTGGTCGATCCAATCCAACCCTGAAGTATTCCCTAAGCCCTTGGTCCAAAGCCCTACCTAACGCCCACCTGTCCCTTCACGGAAGCAATCAGCTTCGCCGAGTCGTAGCCGATTCCGTCTTTGAACACGGTTACCGTCTGGCGGATCGCGGATGGATCCGCCATGAGGTCTCCGCGGATGACGACGAGGTCCGCGAGCTTGCCCGCCTCGACGGTCCCGAGCTGCGCGATCACGCCGAGCACGTTGGCCCCGTTCGCAGTCATGATCTGGATTGCTTGGGGCACCGTGAAGCCGGCCTGGACCAGCAATTCCAAGTTCCGTTGGTCACCGAACCCCGCCAGCGCCGCGAACGCCGGGTCCACCCCGGCCGCGAGGGTTCCGCCCGCTTTGACGAACGCCATCTCGTACTGCTGCGAGAGCGGATAGATCTCCCCCATCTTGGGATAGATCTCGCTCCCCGGCTTGGCTGCGTCGAGCGCGGCGCGCCGGGCCACCTCCTGCTCCGCAATCCACGGCGCCATTGCCTCGAGCGTACGCTGGTCTGGACCCGGCCGGCCGGGCGCCAGCTGCTCGTTGACCGCGGTCGTTGTCATCGCAACGCCGTGGCTGATCATCAGCCGGAACGTCTCCTGAATTCGTGGGTCGCTCATGCTCATCTTCGCCAACGTCTCGAAGTGGGTCGGCGGGCACCGATCCGGCTGCTTGTTCACGTCATAGTCGGAGTTGGTTCGATAGCCGTGCTCGATGTTGTCGATCCCGAGCCTAACGGCTTCGGAGAAGCTGATCGAGCAGAGATGGCCGGTGACCTTGAGCCCGCGCTTGTGCGCCTCGTCGATCACGGCCGCAAAGATCGGGCGGGAGAGCTGAGTGTACCCTTTGATCCACTCCGCCCCTTCCTCAGCCCAGTAGCGGACTACTCGGCGGGCTTCCTCTTCGGTTGCGATCTTGTGCATGCCCAGCTGGTCGAGATGGGGGTCGCCGCCGGGGGTGATGAGGTAGGGCGCGGTGATGTGCATCCGCGGTCCGGGCACTTCGCCGCGATCGATCCCACCCTTCAGGTTGAGCTCGGCGTACGGCGAGAAGCTCCCGGTCGTTCGCACCGTGGTCACCCCGCTCGCGAGGTAGAGCCGTGGGTGCGCGTAAGATGACTGAACGCCGGTTGATCCCGGCGTGGTGTAGAACATGTGGTCGTGCACCCCGACGAGCCCGGGAATCACAGTGTGCCCAGTGAGGTCGATCACTTGGGCGCCCGCGGGTACCTGCACCGTTCCCGCCGCTCCCACTCCCTGAATTCGGTTGCCGGCGATCAGAACCGTCTGATCGCTCTGGGGAGCGGCGCCGGTGCCGTCGATGATGCGGACGTGGACCAGCGCGATCACGGGGGCGTCGACCGCGATGTACTCGCGCACCTCGGGCTGGAACGTCGAGGCCCGCTGCGCGGTCAGCGCGGCGGGAGAAAGTCCCGCGCTTGCGACGAGCACGATAAGAGCTGTTGGCAGGGCGAGGTGCATGAAGAATCTCCTCCCGAGGAATCACCTTCGAACCTCGAAGGTACCGGGGCGGTTGCACCAACTCCAGTGTGGTGGAGGACTTCGACCGGATCGGAGGCTTGCGGGTTCGGACCGCGCCGGAGCGGCGAGGTCAGCGAATGCGGGGGGCGCTGGTCGTGGCCCAGGTCGCGATCTCGGTGATTCTCGTGGTTGGGGCGGCGCTCATGACGCAGAGCTTTGTCCGGCAGATGCGGGTCGACCTCGGCTTCAAGCCGGACCATGTGGTCGCCGTCCGCTTCACGATCTCCGGCTCGCAGGCCGGACCGGACGGTCAGCTCGCGAATCACATTCGCGCGCTGCTGAGCCAGGTCCGAGCCACTCCCGGCGTGACCGCCGCGGGCGCAACCAAGGCGCTGCCCTTTCGGGGCAACGGCGAGCCTGCCACTCTCACGATTCAAGGAGCGGCCAATACGGAGGGCGGACTCTCCAGCGTGATGGTGATGCACGTGACCGACGGGTACTTTGGGGCCATGGGCATTCCGGTGCTGGCAGGACGTGAGTTCGGGAGCGGAGACGCCGGCGGCCGCGCGCTGGTCATCCTCGCCAACCAGGCGTTTCTCAAGCGGTATTTCCCGGCCGAGACGCCGGTCACGGCGATCGGCAAGCGCCTGGTGACGGCGAGGGTCGAAGTGGAGATCATCGGCGTCGTGGGCGATGTGCGCCAGACTTCGGTCACCGAGCCCGCGGAGCCGACGCTCTACATCAGC
>JBDTOH010000597.1:0-3723 GCA_039933355.1 Gemmatimonadota bacterium
CCGGCTCTCCGGCGCCGACCGCGAGGTGATGGAGAAGTGGCTCTACGTCATCGTCGGCCTCACGTTCATCGCCGGCATCCTCGGCACCGCGCACCACTACTTCTGGATCGGCGTACCGAGCTACTGGATTGCATTCGGCGGCTTCTTCAGCGCGCTCGAGCCGCTCGCCTTTCTCGGCATGGCCATCTACGCCTACATGGCGATGCGACGCTCGGGGCTCGCCCACCCGAACCGGCTCGCCCTCCACTGGACCATTGGAAGCGCGGTCTTCTCCGCGCTCGGGGCTGGAATCCTGGGCCTCGCCCACACGTGGCCCTCGGTGAACAAATGGACGCACGGCACGATGATCACGGCGATGCACGGCCACATGGCGTTCTTCGGGGCCTACGTGATGATCGTCCTCGCCATGATCACCTACGCGGCTCCCGGCCTGTTCGGCCACGATCAGGATGCGGGCGAGTCGCCGACGGGGCTCTGGGCATTCTGGCTTCAGATGGGCGGGATGTTCGGGATGACCATGGCGTTAGGCGCGGCGGGGATCAGCCAGACCTACCTGGAGCGGATCATGGGCCTCGGGTATCTCGACACCCAACGCAAGATTCAGGTCCATTTCCTGATGGCCCTCGTCACTGGGCTGGTCTTCGTCCTTGGCGTGGGACTCTTCCTCTACGACTTCTTCTTCCTCGCCCCGAAACGGCGAACGGCGCCGGCCGCGTGGCCGGTCGCTGCCCCCGACGCAGGGCCCTGATCAGGTGAGCGCCCAGCGGTCGCCTGCGTTTGCGCGAAGCCTCTCCGACGGTCTGAGATACCCGGCAGGGGAAGAGCCGTTCTATCTGCCGGTCGGCAACGAGGTCGCTGTGTTCGAGGAATGCCACCGCCGCGGGCTGGCGGTGATGCTCAAGGGGCCAACCGGGTGCGGCAAGACTCGGTTCGTCGAGCATGTGGCTTGGCGGCTCCAGCGGCCGCTCGTGACAGTGGCTTGCCACGACGACCTCTCAGCCGGCGATCTCACCGGTCGCTGGCTCATTCGAGGTGACGAGACGGTGTGGCAGGACGGCCCACTGGCGCGCGCGGCGCGAACCGGCGCGATCTGCTATTTGGACGAAGTGGTCGAAGCGCGTCAGGACGTCGTCGTCGTCATCCATCCGCTCACGGACGATCGCCGTATGCTCCCAGTCGAAAAGACGGGTGAGCTGATCGAAGCGGCACCGGGATTCCAGCTCGTTGTCTCGTACAATCCCGGCTACCAGCACGTGCTCAAGGACCTCAAGCCGAGCACACGGCAGCGGTTCGTTTCGCTGGAATTCGATTTCCCACCGATGGAGCTGGAACGGCGCATCGTCGTTCACGAAGGGGGCGTGGACGACGCCACCGCCGCCGTCCTGGTCGAGCTGGCGGGCCGGATCCGCCGGCTCCGCGACCGCGGACTGGCAGAGGTGCCCAGCAGCCGCCTGCTCATAGCGACCGCACGACTGATCACAGGAGGCATCGACCCCGCGCAAGCCTGCCGGGTCGCCTTGGCCGCTCCCCTCACGGACGACCCCGATCTGCTGGCCGCGATCGGCGATCTCATCGCCGCCAGCTTCTGAACCGTGGCCGAGCCCGAAAGTGTGATCGCCGAGGGTGCGCTCCTTGCCACCCGGCTGGCGCGAGACCTGTGGGCGAAGCGGGGCGTTCGCACCGCCACGAAGTCGCCTGAGCTCAAGGACGTCCGCCGGCGGCTCGAGCTGTTTGTTGCGGCGATCTTTCCCGGTGCGCCGGAGATTGGGGTAGCCGACCTACCCGCGCCGCCGAGCTTCCTCTCCCGCTTCGCTCGCCGCCGAACCGACCATTTGTTCAGTCCTAACGCGCTTGCCTCCACCGACGGAGAACGGATCAGACTCCCCGGTGCGCTCGAGACGCTGCCGCCCGCGAAGGTCATGGGGCGCTATCGTCTGCTCGCGCTGGAGCAGGCGGCCCGAGCGGTCCGGGGAACGCCCGCTCACACGCCCGACCGCGATCCGCTGCTCCGCGATCTGTACCTCCTCGCCGAAGCCGCCGCGGCTGATTCGCTTCTCGTCCGATTGCTTCCGCGGCTCCGGGAGTCTCTGGTAGAGGGCCGGCAAGAAGCGTTAGCGCTGAGGCCTGTCGTCTCGCGAGCGTCCGTTCAAGAGCGCGCGGTCGAGGACCTCGTTCGAAGCGTCCTCGATGCGGATCCTAACGCGCCGCCCTCGCCGTTCACGGTTGCGGCAACACCGGAGGCATCGCTTCGGTGGGCGGAGCAGCACCGCGCGACGCTGGTCGGGTTGCGCGGACCGTACCGAGGAACGGCGCCGGTTCCGCTCTGGGGAGTCATGGCTTCTGCTCTCGAATCCGGCGCGACGGCTGCCGGGCGCGATGCGCTCGCGGCTTCCGCTCCGCCCGGCCGGACCCGAATGCTTGCTCGGCGGCCACGGGTCCGCACAGCGGACGAGAACGAAGACGATGCCGAGCCCGGCACTTGGATGGTTCGCGCCGATGATCTGCAGGAGAAAGCCGAGGACCCGGCAGGACTCCAGCGGCCGGCCGATCGGGATCAGCAGGCGGACCCGGGCGAGCTGGCAGACGCACTGTCGGAGCTGCCGGAGGCACGACTGGTCCGCTCACCGGGCGTGATCCGTGAGGTGCTCGCCGGCGAGGATCCGATCCGCCGGGTGCCCGCCGAAGCGAGCACGCTCGAACCGGCCGCCATCGCCTATCCGGAGTGGGACTGGCGGGCCGGAGCGTACCGGGCGCGGGGCGCGATCGTGCGGGAGCTGCCGGCCGAGGAAGGCGACCAGGCGTGGGTGGATGCGGCGCTCCGTCACCACGCGGCCGTGGTCCGCGGTGTTCGAAGGGATTTCGAGCGGCTCCGGCCGCGCCGAGCCGCGCTCAAGCAGCAGCGCGACGGGACCGATCTCGATGTGGACGCGGTCGTGGCCGCCTTTGCCGATCGCCGCGGCGGTGGCGTCGCCGACGACCGGTTGTATATCGACACCAAGCGGCTCAGGCGTGATGTCGCTATCGGGTTGCTCGTCGACGTGAGCGCCTCGACCGACGGCTGGGTGGCAGGAGACCGGCGGATTATCGATGTCGAGAAAGAAGCCCTGCTGATCGTCACCGAGGCCCTCGCCGCGTTGGGCGATCCGCACGCGATCTTCGCTTTTTCCGGTGAGGGATCGAACCGCGTCGAGGTCCGGGCGCTCAAACGATTCCGTGATCCGGCGGGCGGTGCTCCCCTCCAGCGCCGGATTGCGGCACTCGAGCCGTCCGGATACACCCGGGCGGGTGCGGCCATCCGGCACGCCACCATGAGCCTAACGCGACAGGCCGCTCGGCACCGGCTATTGTTGGTGCTCTCCGACGGCCGCCCGAACGACGTGGACCAGTACGAGGGGCGCTACGGAATCGAGGATACTCGGATGGCGGTCGTGGAGGCTCGGCTTCAGGGGCTGCATTGCTTCTGTTTGACCGTAGACCGCGAGGCGCCCCGGTACGCGACCCGTCTCTTCGGGCGGGACTTCGCGGTGCTGCGCCGGGCGGAGCGGCTGCCGGCGGTGCTGACGACGCTGCTGGCTGACTTGGTCAGCGGATAGGGGTCCGGCTCCAACGCTGTAAGCCGTTTAACCGTGACCGCTCGCTACCTTTGCGGCGGGCGGGCCGGTAAATTATTGCCTATCACGACGAGCGCCCGTAGCTCAGATGGATAGAGCAACAGCCTTCTAA
>JBDTOH010000598.1:0-3718 GCA_039933355.1 Gemmatimonadota bacterium
GCCCGTTCATCGCGGGGGCTCGAATGAACAGGCCGGCAGCGGACTCGAACAAGTCGGCAGCGAGCTCGGTTGGGCTCGCGCACGACTCGTTCAGCGCGGAAATCGAGGAAACGGGCCGGCTGCGGACTTGAACGAGCCGGCAACGAGCTCGATGTGCCGCGCACAGAACCCGTTCAGCGTGGGAATCGAATCAATGGGCCGGCAGCGAGCTCGATTCGGCCTCGCACACGACATGTTCGGCGTGGACGTCGAGTCAACGGGCCGACAACGGGCTTCGATTGGCCGCGCACACGACTCTGTTCGGCGCGGGAATCGAATGGACGGGCTGACACCGGGCTTGAACGAGCAGGCAACGAGCTCGATTGGCCGCGTACACGGACCTGTTCAGCGCGGAAATCGAATAAGCGGACGGGCACCGGGCTTGAACGGGTCGGCAGCGAGCTCGATTGGATGCGCACACGACCTGTTCAGCGCAGAAATCGAATAAAGGGCCGACACCGGACTTGGACGAGTCGGCACCGAGCTCTATTGGCCGCGCACACGACCTGTTCAGCGCGGAAATCGAGTAAGCAGGCCGGCCGCGAGCTTGAACGGGTCGGAACCGAGCTCGTTTTTCCTCGCACGCGACCTGTTCAGCGCGGACAATCGAACGAACGGGCCGACAACGAACTTGAACGAGCCCGCAACGAGCTCGATTGGCTGCGCACACGACCTGTTCAGCGCGGAAATCGAGTAAGCGGGCGGGCTGGGGGCTTGAACGAGCCGGCAACGGACTGTGTCGGCGCGGCGGACGACCGATTCGGCCAGGAGGTCTGACGATGGGACGTGATTGCGCCTGATGACAGCCTATTGAGCGGGCAGGCTGGGTAGTGCGCTCGCCGGTTGGCTGGCTCAGCCGGGGGCGGCCGCCCAAGCGCTCTATGCGCTGTTGTCCTTATATAGGACGGTGCTCGGGCGTCCTCTGGGTCGTTTGACGGAGATGACGTGGGCGCTCGGACGACCAAGGGCGGCGCACCCGAGAGTGACGATGGTGCCCAAGTGTTGGTAGAGCTCAAGCGCCAGCTCGAGCGGGCCCACCGGTCGAAATCCCCAGACGTCCTCCAGGATCAGCGTGGGCGACTAGTTCCCTCTTCGATCGAGGGAGGCCTCCTAAAGTCAGCAGGCACAACACGGTAGCGCGGGGCGATCCTCGAAATGACGGAGAAATGAGACGGGAATGATCCGCCGGTCCCAGTTTGTGTGCCGGTTCGACGAAGGGATTGTCCGACCTTGTTGAAATCGAGGAGAACGGTGATGCGTTTGATATTTCGGGTTCGATGCGACCTTGGATCGGCGTTCAGCGGATCGGTCTGTGGTTGGGCACGGCTCACGCGAGGAGCGATCACCGTGGCGGGGCTCGCGGCAATCGTCACGGCACCCCTCGTCGCGCAGCGGGGCGGCCCGGTCATTCGCGTACAACCTGCCGCACCGCCGGCGGGCCTCACGGCCACCAGTTCGGGTTCCGCCGTGACCCTGACCTGGCAGCCGGTGCCGACAACTGGGGCGACTTATTTGGTGCTGAGGACCCAGGACATGGGGATCCCGCCTACGCCGATCGGAGCGCCCATCCCTGTGACCTCCTATGCGGATGGCGCGGTCGCTCCCGGCCAGACTTACTACTATCAGGTGGCGGCGATCTATCCTGACGGCCGGCGGGCGGCCTCGAGCATGGTGATGTTCGCGGTTCCGCCGGCGCCGAGCCCGCCCGCCGCTATGACATCGGCGAATGCCGGTTCATCAATGAGGCGGGCCGGGGCCACGACGCCGACCCCGACTGCCCCACCGACCACGCCGAGCACGCCGACCACGCCGACCACGCCGAGCACCGGGCCGACCCTCACGGTAGTAACTCCCACGGGGCCGGCCCCGAGCGGATTCGCCGTCACCGGCACGCCGCTCGTCGCGAGCTTGAGCTGGGGCAGAGCCCCGGGCGTGTCGTCCTTCGTGGTCCTCCGGCTCGATGGACCGGGTGGGAGCCCGATTCAGCGAAGCCCGGCGAAGTTCTTGGCGTGGCAACTCAAGGACACCGTGCCCGACCCCCGCGTCCCGTACCAGTACCGGCTGATCGCCAACTACGCCAACGGCACGTGGGGCGAAGCGGTTGCGTCGTTCACGTCGCCTCCGCTGGTGAATCCGACCGGCTTCCGGGCGACGATGACCGCGCCTAACACAGTCATGCTAGCCTGGAATCCGGCGCCGGGCGCGGCGCAATACCGGATCGACGGTGCGGGGCTGCCTAACACCGGCCGGCCGGTGATCGGGGCGACGACAACCACCATCGCGCCGGTGCCGCAGGGAACCCAGTCGTGGCACGTCACGGCCCTCTATCCCGGGAACTTTGCCGACTACGTCAATCATCCCGGCGTGAGCGTGGTGAACCGGACCCCGCCGGCTCACGCGCCGGTTTGGCTCACCAAGAGCAACGGGCCCGGGAGCAGCGCCGAAACGGCGGCGCACTATTCGGCGCTCGGGGTGTTCGCCCGCTACGATCAGTACAACCCGCCCCCCCGCGTGGGCTACACCAATCGCACCGAACTGGGGACGGTTCGACAGACCCATTGCTACGATAGCACGGGCCCCAAGGGTGGTCCGGCCCTGATCTGCATCTCTGAGACCCCTCTGGCGGCCATGTCGAAAATCACCATCGACGCCCAGGGCGCGAGATTCGAGTCATTCGCTTGGTCTCAAGGCGCCGCTGGAAATGGGAGCTACGGTTCGGGTGCGGGGCCGGGGTGGACCCGTGGCGCGACAGCGACGTTCGACTCCGAAGGCCCGAAGTCCGTGCCCCACGTCTGTCTTGCCTGCCACGGCGGGCGGTACGATCCAACGACGGGACTGGTGCAGGGCGCCAGCCTTCTCCCGATCGACCCCGGTCTGGTGGACTTGGGCGGGGGCCAAGCGAAAGCGGAGGAGACGATCCGTCAGATCAATGCGAAGATTCTTCGGTCCGGCCCCGCACCGGCCGTTGCCTCATATATCGCCGGCCTGTACGGCGGAATGGTCGACGTGCCTAACACCAAGGCCACGCGGAATTATGTGCCCCCCGGCTGGTCGACCCGACCCACCCTCTATCTCGATTTCGTGAAGAAGAACTGCGCCATGTGTCATCTTGCGGTGTCCAGGAACCTCGACTTCCTGACCGCCGGCAACCTGGTGAGCAACAAAGCGCTGGTCTACGCGGCGGTGTGCACAGCGCGCTCGATGCCGCACGCGGAGGTGCCGTTCCTCAACTTCTGGAGCTCGGGAACCGGGCTGATGTACGGGCCAGACCAGTTCGCCGCGGCGCTCGGCTTCTCGAGTTGCCCGTAGCCGCTCGATCAGGAGCGCGCGAGGAACGTCGCCGGGCCGCCCGGGTCGACGCGCGGGCGTTCCCTACGGACCGCCGCTCCACGCCGATCCGGCGTTCGCGCCGCTCCGCGCCGAGCCGCGCTTCCAGGAACTCCTCCGCCCCAAGGGCTGACCCGACCGCGTCTCCGCCGGCCTGTCGTTTCCACACGGTTTCTTCGCTGGACTTTGGCCATATTGCGCCCGGCGAGCTCATGCCATGACGAAGCGGGGCGATGCTGCGAGTTGAAGCACCCTTCCGGCCAGAGCGGTGACTTCACGCCGGCCGTGCCGACCTGCTTCGTCCGGACGATCGTACCGCCTGCGCGCGCGCCGCGGCTTGTAGACTCCAACG
>JBDTOH010000599.1:0-3698 GCA_039933355.1 Gemmatimonadota bacterium
GACGGTAAGACGGTAAGACGGTAAGACGGTAAGACGGTAAGACGGTAAGACGGTCGGGGGCAAGTTGTCGCGCAATGCGGCCGCGGGCAAGGGTGGAAGAGACCCGAGTCACGTGCTCGTCACGCTCTGACGGAGGGCGCGGCAGCGACCGGGGCAACCTACCGTCTTACCGTCTTACCGTCTTACCGTCTTACCGCCGTACCGTCCTACAGCCTTCCCGCAACCAACCTTTTCCCACGCCCGCGCATCTCATACTTCGAGGTGGCCATGACCAGACCCGACCCGACATCATGACCGAGCCCCACGCGCTGCTCGGGTCCATCCTGAACGAGCGCTACCGGGTGCTGGAGATGGTCGGTCGGGGCGGCGCCGCGACGGTACTCAAGGCCCAAGACATCAAGCACGGGCGACTCGTCGCGGTCAAGCTGATGCGCGGCGATCTGTCTCATTTTGGCGGCGCGGACCGGTTTGCCCGCGAGATCGCTATCCTCGCGACCCTGCAGCACCCCCACATCTTGTCCCTGCTCGACTCCGGTGTCATCGACGAGCAGCCCTACTATGTGATGCCGTTCGTGGCCGGCGAATCGCTTCGAGAGCGGCTTTCCCGCGAGCAGCGGCTGTCGGTTCAGGACGCCGTTCGCCTCATCCTCGAAGTCTGTGACGCGCTTCGCTACGCTCACGAGTTCGGAATCGTCCACCGAGACGTCAAGCCTGAGAACATCCTGATCAGTGGCCGGCACGCGCTCGTGGCGGACTTCGGCGTGGCGCGCACCACCGCGGTCGGCGACTCGGACGGTCGGTACACCACGGCCGGCATCGCGCTCGGGACGCCGACCTACATGGCGCCGGAACAGGCGGCCGCCGATCCGTCGGTAGATCACCGGGCCGATCTTTACGCAGTGGGGATCTTGATGTACGAGATGCTCACGGGTCAGCCGCCGTTCGCGGGTGAAGCGCCGGCCCAGGTGCTCGCTCTCCACATGACCCAGATGCCGGTCTCGCCGGACGTCGTGAGGCCCGACCTCCCGCCGAGTCTGGCAAAGATCGTGATGCGGTGCCTCGCGAAACGGCCCGATGACCGATGGCCTTCGGCAGCGTCGCTCGCGGCCGAGCTCGAGCAATTCCTCCTACCGAGCGGTGCGATCACGCCGGTGCGCACGACAGCGCTCGCGGCCATGAGCCCGAAGCGGCGGTTTCTCTGGGGGGCGCTCACGGTAGTCGTGCTCTTGGTGGCGGCCGGCTTCTGGTTCAATCGAACGGCGCCGCTCCAAATTACCGTCGGGACGACGCGTCGCCTCTCAGCCGGAGAAGAGCTCGAGCTCGATCCGGTGCTGTCCCCGGACGGGAAGCTGCTCGCGTTCGCCGCCGGCCTCAACGGGGCGATGCGGATCTACGTCCGCCAGCTCGACGGCGGCGATCCGGTCGCCCTCGCGGACGCGGTCGGCGGGAACCAGCGGAGGCCGCAATGGACTCGCGACGGCAGCCGGGTCGCGTTCCAGGCGAACGGATCGCTCTATCAGGCCGCTCCGCTCGGCGGTCGGGTGGACGCGCTGGTCGAAGGATCCCCGGGAACGAGCGCCGAAAACCTCGCGTTCTCGCCCGACGGCCGATCGATGGCCTACACCCAGGCGGGCGAGATCCGAATCCGCCCGATCGCCGGCTCCGAGCAACCGACTATCCTGATCCAGGACGGCGCGGCGCACTCGCTCGCGTGGTCACCTAACGGTTCGGCCCTCGCTTACGTCTCCGGCAACCGGGATTTCAGCCTGAGCGAGACCTTGCTCGGCAACATCGCGCCTTCGGTGATCAAGATCGTCGCCCGTGCGGGCGGGGCCGCTAGGCAGGTGACCGACGGAACGTCGCTCGCCGTGAGCCCAACCTGGTGGGACGAACGCACGCTCCTCTACATCTCCAACCGCGACGGCATCCGCGATCTCTACGCCCAGAGCGTTTCGGGAAGTCGGCGCCCACGGGGACGGGCTCAGCGCCTCACGACGGGCCTCAACGCGCATTCGATCCAGCTGACGGCCGACCGCCGCCGGGTCGCGGTCGGGGCGCTCGATCAGGTCTCCAACATCTGGGCGGTTTCGATTCCGCCGACCGGCGCCGTCTCGGTTCGCGCGGCCGAGACGGTGACGAGCGGCGGTCAGGTGATCGAGGATCTCGACGTGCTCCCTGGAGCGGGGTGGCTCCTCTTCGATTCCAATGTCAACGGCAACCAGGACATCTACCTCAAGAGCCTCACGTCGGGCCGCCCGATTCAGCTGTCCCACGATTCGACCGACGAGTTCGGGCCGACCTGGTCGCCTAACGGCAAGGAGATTGCGTACTACGCCGTGCGGGGCGGAGTCCGCCACGTGTTCGTGATGCGGTCCACGGGCCGCTCGGTCCGCCAGGTCACCACCGATTCTCTCGGTGATCATCAGCCGCACTGGTCGCCGGACGGCAACCAGCTGGTGTTCTATCGGCGCGACGGCCGGGGAGCGGACCACATCTACGTCGTGGGCCGGGGACCGGACTCGGTCTGGGGCGCGCCTCGCAAGCTGACCGAAGAAGTCGGAACCGGGGCGACTTGGTCTCGCGACGGCCGTTGGATCGCGTTCAGCGACTCGGCCGGGCGGATCCGGATCATCCCGCCCGACGGCGGCCGAGCCCGAGTCATCGCGACGCCGGCGCAGGCGGGCGGCCTCCGACTCGAACGGCCCGAGTGGGCCCCATTCGAGCCGATCGTCTACGCCCGCACGGAGAAGCCGGGCGGGCAAGGCGGAATCTGGCGGCTGGGGATCGACGGCACCGATCCGGTCGAAGTCGTTCTGTTCGACGACCCCGCTCGACCGGTCTTCCGGAACGACTTCGCGACCGATGGCCAGAAGCTCTTCTTCACTGTGAGCATGTTCGAGGGTTCGCTCTGGCTGATCGATCTCACAGGAGGCTAGGGGACGGGGGACGGCGGACCGGGATGAAGAACCGGCGCCAAACACTGAGTGCCCTGATCCAGCTCGGCCCAGCATCACTGGGTGCACCCGGTCGCCCGTTCCCGGTTCCCGACCTTCGGTCCTGGTCGCCCAGTCCCCGCTCTCCCTCTTCACGCCTAGATTCATCTCCATGGATCGACCCGATCTCACACCGGCACCTATTCTTCGCGATCAGCTCCGGGAGCGGCTCGAGGCCCTTGCGGTTGGTGCATCGGGAGATCCGATCCACATCGACGTCGCGGATTCGCAGGTTGGGCCTTTGGTCTCGGCTGCGACGTCCGACGGGTTGTGCCTCCTCGAGTTCGGCGAACCGGCCCGAATTGGACCGCAATTGGCCGGCCTGACGCGCTGGTTCGGCGCTCGATTCGTGTTCGGCCGCAACGATCATCTCGATCGCACCGAGCGGGAGCTCGACGAGTATTTCGGGGGCGCGCGCCGCCGCTTCGACGTTCCGCTCGTGATTCGGGGGACTCCGTTTCAGGAGACGGTCTGGCGGAAACTCCTCGAGATCGGCTACGGCGAGACAACGTCGTATTCCGCGCTCGCGGATGCGATCGGAAGCCGCAACGGGCAGCGCGCGGTCGGGCTCGCAAACGGCCAGAACCGGATGGCGATCATCGTGCCGTGCCATCGCGTGGTGGAGCGGAGCGGCCGGCTCTGCGGCTATGGCGGCGGTCTGTGGCGGAAGAAGCTGCTGCTCGATCTCGAGCGACGTCATCGCTC
>JBDTOH010000600.1:0-3688 GCA_039933355.1 Gemmatimonadota bacterium
CCAGTGTTTCATGCCGCGCCGCCAGACACCCAAATGCAGCATTCGCGAACCACAAAGCTATTGGACGATGGTATCGTGAATTTGCTGGATCAGCGGCGTGCGCGCCCGTCTTTCTACGGCGATCGCCGCCATCGAGCCGCAGACCGACACCAAAGTAGGATGATGTTCGCCTGCGGAGTGGCGTATCCTCTCGTCACCGCGGCCATCATGAAAGGACCGGAATGGAGAGCGACCTCAGCCGCGTCGTCGGACGGACGAGCGCCCGCCGACCGGTGCCATGGCTCGGGTCCGCCATGATCGGCAGGTGCGATACGGTCTTGGCCGCGGGGATCGCGTTCAAGTCGAACATGTTCCGGGTGATCGAATCGCCGCCTTTGATTCCGCGCTCACAGAGGATGACGTCGGGATTTCCCTCGGCGAGCACATACTCGGCGGACATCAGGAGCTCCGTTAGGCTGGCCGAAAGTCCTCGCTTGAGGAGAACCGGCTTCCCGCACCGGCCGGCCAGTTTGAGCAGCGCGAAGTTCTGCATGTTGCGGGCGCCGATCTGCACGATGTCCGCTACCGCCGCGACCCGGTCCAGCCCCGCCTCGTCGAGCGCCTCGGTGACGATCAGGAGCCCGGTCTCGCGCCGGACCTGGTCGAGCAGTGCCAAACCCCGGTCACCGAGCCCTTGGAAGCTGTACGGAGACGTCCGCGGCTTGAAAGCGCCTGCCCGAAGGGCATGAGCGCCGGCCGCACGAACGGCCCGCGCCGTGGCGACGATCTGCTCCTCCGATTCGACCGAGCACGGGCCGGCCGCGATGAAGACCCGCTCGCCGCCCACCGAGAGGCCGCCGGGGAGCTGGACGACGGTCGGCTCCGCTTTCCACTCCCGGGCCACCATCCGATAGGGCTTCGAGATATGCACGACATCCTCGACGCCCGGCAGGGCCGCGAAACGACTCGCGTCGATCCGGCCGTCGTTGCCGACGACCGCCATCGCGACCCGCTGATGGCCGGGAATCCGGACCGCCTGATAGCCCAGCTCGGCAATGAGCCCGGCCACTCGCTCGGTGTCCACGGCCGAGGAATCGCTTCGAAAGAGGATCAGCATGACCGGGAAATCTAACGGGAAGGGCGGTGGCTCGGCGGTCGCTCCCAAGGCGGCGACACCTGCCGGAGATCGGCCGACTCGGTATTCTTCAGCCGCTTGTGGACCTGCCCCATCCAACGCCCTATCGAGGAGCACCGCATGAGCTGGGAGGAGCTGATTCAGTCGTGGCCGGGCTACGAGGTGGTGGCTCGCTACGACCGCGAAGCCGCCGCCTGGATCTTCATCGCAATCCATGCGGCTCGCGGGAAGCGCTCCGTCGGCGGCGTGCGGATGAAGGTGTATCCCCGGCCCGAGGACGGTTTGATCGACGCCCTCCGGCTCTCGGAAGGAATGACCTACAAGTGGGCAGCGATCGACGTGGAGTACGGGGGAGGGAAGGCGGTCATCGCCCTCTCCAACCCCGTCGCGGGTGACGCCCGAACCGCGCTTCTGCGGCGGTTTGGCCGGATGATCGACTCGCTCAACGGACGGTACGGAACCGGGCCGGACATTGGAACCACCCCTGACGACATGGCGCTGCTCGCCACCGAGACCCGCTACGTCCACTGCTTCGACTGGAAGGCGAAGAAGCCCTACGATCCGGGGATCTACACCGCGCTCGGCGTGTTCGTCGGCTTGAAGGCGGCGCTCCGCCACGCGACCGGCTCCGACGACGTCCGCGGCGTGCGCGCGCTCGTCCAAGGCGTCGGGGACACCGGTGCGCCGCTCGCGCGGTCGTTGGCAAAAGCCGGCGCGGTAGTGCTCCTCAACGACCTCGACCCGGGCAAAGCCTCGGCGCTCGCGGCCGAGCTCGGTGCGACCGTCGTTCCGATGGATGCGGTCTACGATGCGCCCTGTGACGTCTACGCGCCCTGCTCGGTCGGCGCGACCCTGAACGAGGCGACGATCCCCAAGCTCACGTGTAAGGTGATCGCCGGGGCCGCCAACAACCAGCTCAAAGTGCCCGAGGACGCCGAGCGCCTCTACGCCCGCAACATCCTCTACGCGCCCGACTACGTGGTGAACGGCGGCGGTGCCGTCTCATTGGCGATGGTCGACGAGGGCCAGAGCTTCGAGGAGATCGCGCGCGAGATCGATCGGATGGACGCCCGGATGACGAGAATCTTCCAGGAAGCCGCCGCCCTGAACGAATCGCCGGTGCACTCGGCGCAGAGGATGGTGGAGGAACGGCTCAAGACGGGGGACCAGGAATAACGCGTTGGGCAGCCACCGCCGCGAAGGCCGCCTCACACCTCTGTCTCCCGTCCCCCATGCCCTGTCCCCGGGAGCAGAGAGCTACGCGGCGACCCGCCGCGCAGCTCCCTGCTCCGAAAGCCGGACTCCCACGATCGTCGACACGCCCGGCTCCTGCATCGTGACGCCGTAGACCGCGTCCGCGGCCTGCATCGTGCGCGGGTTATGGGTGATCACGATGAACTGAGTGCTGCCCTTGAACTCGTGAAGCAGGTTGGTGAACCGTCCGACGTTCGAGTCGTCGAGCGGCGCGTCGACCTCGTCCATCAGGCAGAAGGGGCTCGGCTTGGTGAGGTAGATGCTGAACAGCAGCGACACCGCCACCAGGGTCCGCTCGCCCGAGCTGAGCAAGTGAATGCGCTGGGTCCGTTTCCCTCGGGGTGCGGCGTGGATCTCGATCTCCGCTTCGAGCGGATCTTCCGGATTCGAAAGCCGGAGCTCGCACTCGCCCCCGCCGAAGAGCGTCTGGAACACCCGGTGAAAGTTACCCTGGACCGCCTGGAAGGTTTCGAGGAACAGGCTCCGCGCGGTCCCGTCGATCTCCCGGATCGCCTGGAGCAGCGACTGCCGGGCTGCGATCAGGTCGTCGCGTTGGGCGACCAGGAACTCGTACCGCTTGCTCTCCTCGGCGTGCTCTTCGACTGCGAGCGGATTGACCGGGCCGATCGACTCGAGGGCCGCGACGATCCGGGCGGCCTCGGACTCGAGCGTCTCACGGTCGAGGTCGAGCAGCTGGACCCTCGCCATCAGGTCGTCGAACGGCGCGTGCCACTCGGTCTCGACCCGCTCGATCATCCGGCGGCGGGCGCCGGCCACTTCGGTCAGCTCCACCTCGAGCCGATGGAACTCTTCATTGGAGCGATCGAGCTCGGCGCGGAGGTGATGCACGGTTCGATCGGCGTGCTCGAGCTCCGCCGACGCCGCTACCAGCGCGCCCTCCGCCGCGGCGCTCCCGGCGCCGAGCTCGGTGAGGGTGGCGAGGCGCTCGGTGCGAAGCTCGAGCCATTCGGCCCGCTGGCCGGCGAGCGCGTCGCTCTCGGCGGCGAGCTGGGAGATCTCGTTCCGGAGCGACTGGGCGGCGGCCTCCGCAAGGGCGATGGTTTGCGTGGCTCGCTCGACCCGGTCGATCGTGGCGCGGAGCCGGGCGGCGACGTGCGCCTCCTGAACCTGCCAGTGGACCCGGGTCTCCCGGGCGGCCTCCTGCTCGGTCTCGAGCTCCGCCAGCCGGGCCCGGGCGCCGCCTAACGCCTCCTCCTGGCCGGCCCGCTCGGCCTCGCCCAGGCGGATCGTTTCGACCACTTCGCCGAGCCGCTGCTCCGCCCGGGTCAGCCGCTCGCGGCTGCGGGTGAGCTGGGTGTC
>JBDTOH010000601.1:0-3684 GCA_039933355.1 Gemmatimonadota bacterium
CGCAGCGTCCAGTTGGCGAGTACCGGGACGAGGGTCTGCGACAGCACGAACGACGCGATCATCGCGAACCCGACCGCGAGCGAGAGAGGGAGAAACATGGCCCGCGGCGTCCCCGACATGAACGCCGCCGGCGCGAACACGGCCAGCATACTCGCAAGAATGAGGAACTCGGGGCCAATGATTTCGCGACAGGCGTCGAAAATGGCCCGCTGCTTGGATTCTCCTAGCTCGAAATGACGGTGGATATTCTCTACCGTAACCGTTGCCTGGTCGACCAGGATTCCGACCGCGAGGGCGAGCCCGCTCAGGGTCATGACGTTGATCGTCTGGCCGGCGGCCGCGAGCCCAATGGCGGCCGCCAGGATGGCGATGGGGATCGTGACCACGACGACTGCGGCGCTCCGCCAGTCGCGAAGGAAGAGGAGGACGACGGCGCCCGTGAGGAGCGCGCCGAGCCCGGCCTCGAGCATCAAGCTCCGGAGGGCGTTCAGGACATAACCGGATTGGTCGAATTCGTACGAGATCTTGATGTCGCCGGGCACGGCAGCCTGCATGGCCGGCAGCGCGGCGCGCACTCGCTGCACAACGTCCCAGGTAGAGGCGTCGGACCGTTTGGTGACCGGGATGTAGATCGACCGGCGGCCGTTCACCAGCGCATAGCTGGTCGCGATGTCGGACCCGTTCTCGACGGTTGCCACATCACCGATTCGGACCGCCACGCCGCCTTCGACCTTAACGGCAAGGCGGCCCAGCTCTGCGATGTCAGCGACGATGGTGTTCTGGTTTGCAATGAGGGCGTAGTCGCCGATGCGAACGTTGCCGGCGGGCGCGACCGCATTCCCGCGAGCCAATGTCTGCACAACGGCATCCGGAGTCAGGGCGTAGCTGCGGAGCCGCTCGGGATCGACGCGCACGACGACCGTGCGCTGGTTGCCGCCGAAAGGCGGAGGAGCGGAGACCCCCTGCAGTGCCGCGAACATCGGGCGCACCCGGAAGAGCGCCAGGTCCTGGATCTCGCCGAGGCTTCGGCTCTCGCTCCGCAGCACGAGCTGTCCGACCGGCGCGCTCCCGGCATCGTAGCGCACGACGAACGGTGGCACGGTTCCAGGCGGCATGAAGGCCCGGGCGCGGTTTACGTATCCGATGACCTCCGCCATCGCCTGGTTCATGTCGGTCCCGTCGTGGAACCGCAGCTTGAGGAGCGACACCCCCTGAATGGAGCGAGACTCGACGTCCCTGATTCCGGTCACGTATAGGAAGTGGTACTCGTAATACGACGCGACGAATCCTTCCATTTGCGCAGGCGACAGCCCGCCGTACGGCTGAGCCACGTAAACGATCGGCGAGCCGAGCCTCGGAAGGATGTCGATCGCCATGCCGCGGAGCGCGAGCACGCCGAACATGAGTACGGCGAGCACGCAGACAACCGCTGTAACCGGGCGCCGGAGGGCGCCCCGAATCAGCCACATAGGCTCACGGTCACTCGGACGAGAGTATCAGGGGATGCAGGGCCGGGGGGTTCAGGCCAGCGATCGGGCGACGGATTCTCATGGCACCGACGCGAGGAACGGCGCGAGATTTCCCTGGGAGGCGCACCGATCGAGCCACGCTGTCCACGCAGCCACCCGCGCCAGCACGCTGTCCACCTCGGCGCGGGTTAGGATCAGCTGGGCCTGTGCCAGCTCGGGAAGGGTCGCAAGCCCGGCTGCGTAGCGGCTGCTCACCTGTTGGTACGCTGCCGACGCCGCCGAGAGCTGGAGGGGTACCTCCCGGGAGACGCTCAAGGCCAGTGACAGGTTCGCATCCGCCGCGAGCAGCCCGGCACGAACGTGGTCCTCTTGCGCCGAGAGCTCTGCCCGCGCGGCGTCGAGGCGTGCGCTCTCGATGCCCGCGCGTGACCCGCTGAAGAGCGCGTCGGTCAGCGGAAGGTTTACCATGACGCCCACAGCGACGTTGGTCCGCTCCGGTGCGATCCCGCCCGAGAAGCTCCGATCGATCACGCCGTCCGGCGCGATCCCGGACCCTCGGGCCGTGATCGCGCCGACCAGGCTCAGGCGGGGCAACGCGGAGCCGGCGGCGATCGCTTGCCGTGCGGCGCCGATCGCCACGCGCGCGATGAACGGTTCGAGGTGCGGGTGCTGGGCAAGGTCCGGCGGCGGTCTAGTAGCGGGAACATCAGGGATGGTGTCGAGGAATGGGGTCGAGGAAAGCTGAGGCACCTCGCTCCACGCGCCGAGCAGCTCACCCAGGCGGCCCCCGGCATTGGCGGCGTCCCGCTCCGCTGCGAGCAAATCGATTCGGGCCCTCGAGACTTCGGCGCCGGCCAACAATGAATCCGCGCCGGGACGAAGACCGCTTGCGGCAAGCGCCCGAACGGCCCGCGCCGATGCCTCAGCGCGAACGAGACTTTGGCGCTGCACGCGCACGAGCTCGCGCGCTCGCAGCAAGCCGAGATACGCGGTCGCAACCGTGACGCGCTCGTCGAACAGCTCGCCTGACATACCGGCATTCGCCAGCCGCAACTCGGCGCGAGCTTGACGACGCTGTGCCCCGACTTGGCCGAACGTGAAGGGCGCCCAAGCGACCATGGCGCCGATGGCGCTTCCGTAGACCTGGGTTCCGCTGGAGGTCGTCCGGACCGGGCCCGACACGGGCAGCACCACTGCCTGCGGGAAACTCGCGCCGGTGATGTTGTTGTCGGTGGCACGGGCCACCTGGGCGCCCAAGTCGATGCTCGGGAGCAATCGCTGCGCGCTGAGTGTGACGGTGTGCTCCGCAGCACGCACCTCGCTCGCGCGGCCGCGGAGTCGCGGGTCGCGGGCTTCGGCGATCGCGAGGGCGTGGGGCAAGGTGAGAACGGAGTCGACGGGCAAGGCCTGCGCGCGCACCTTCGCGGTCGGCGTCAGGGCCAAGCCAAGAACGGCCAGGAACGCCAACGAGTTCCGTCCGCTGGTGCGATCGGTGCCAGTACTCGCGCCATAGAGCGTCAAAGGCATCCCGCGCCGCGACATGGACAGTTCCTGGAAAAGTGAGAACGCCCGACGACCGGCGCTTGTGAAGCCTGTGCGACCCGTCGGCCTGGCGGTGCCTGCGTGAGGAAGCGCCCGAAGCCTCATGGTCGCTTCCGCCGTGCCGCCAAAGGCCGGGCATGCGGCTCGAACATCTCCCCGAACAGTTCCCACACCCGCTGCTTCGCGGTCGCCAAAGCCCGTCTGCCGGCGGCTGTGATCCGATAGACCCGCCGGATCCGGCCGCCGACCCGCATCTCGATAGAGCGCAGGTAGCGCTTGCGTTCGAGGCCATGCAGAATCGGATACAGGGTGCCGGCGCTCAGCCGATAGCCATGCCGGGCCAGCTCTTCGATCATTCCCAATCCAAAAATTGGTCCTTCCTCGGCGTGGTGCAGCAGGTGCAGACGAATCAGTCCGGCGTAGAGGTCCTGGTCGTCCATTGGGCTCGTACAGTGATTGAATGTCGTTATCGTAATCCGACACAACAGTAGCTCTCGAGACGCCAGAGCCGCAAGCGGTGCGGACGCCACCGGTGTGGCCCCGAGGGCGGTTGGGCGTCTGTCTCCGTGCGGGGTGCTGAAGACGCGATCGGAGCGCCGTGATCGAACGACGATATCGTGCTCGGATACAAGTGGGTATCGTTGCCCAGAGCCGAAGCGGGCTCGATGGCCAC
>JBDTOH010000602.1:0-3674 GCA_039933355.1 Gemmatimonadota bacterium
GAGGTTCGGGAGCAGCGCGTTTATCGGGGTCCGCCTCGGCATGGGCCCGGCCTCGGCAGGAACCCGAATCGCGGCGAGGTAGAGCGCCGCCGCGACCGCCGGATCGCCGAAGTCGGCCACCAGCTCTTCCGCGGGCCGCCCGGCCGCCAGACCATCTTCGAAGTGGGCGATGAGCTCCTCGAAGAAACGGGTCCGTTCGGAGCCGCCCAACGCCGGGTGCGCCAGCGCCGCTCCGATCGCGGCCGCGACGCTTCCCGGCAGTCCGCGGCGCCCGGCCAGGTGTTCGATCTCGAGGCGATCCAGCCGGTCCGTGCTCATGACGATTCGGCGCGGCGAGCGCTGAGGACGCCGAGCCCGGTCAGCGCGCTGACCAGCCGGCGCCACTCGCTCTGGTGGGCCTTGAGATAGGCCGTCCCTTTTGCGGTAACGGCGTAGTACTTCCGATGGCGCCCCGAGGGAGCGGTGCGGTTGGTGCTTCGGACGAGACCCTTCCGCTCGAGGCTATAGAGCAATGGGTAGAGTGTCGAGTGGCCCATGGCGAGAACGCCGTCGGTCCGCTGGTCCAGCGTCTCGACGAGCTCGTAGCCGTACATTTCGCGCCGGGAGAGCAGCCGGAGCACGGTGACCGGGCCGGCGCCGCGGAGCAGCTCACGCTCGATTCGCATTGATCCTCTGACTCGTCGCATAGTATGTGAGGCGTAATATTACGGCGTCCATGATATCGCGAGCGGATCGACGGGCGCAAGGGAGACGGATTGCGTCACCGGTCCGCCGCGGGCGATCGCCGCCGGGCGCGCGACCTCCCGCTCGTATTCTCTTTCTAGATGAGTACGGGTAGGTTGGGACGTCGAGTATCCAGAGGATCCGGGCTACCGCGCGATCCACCGGTCCGGGAGTCTCTGCCCATCGGGACGGCACCACCCAACGTGAGGGGGAGAAGGATGCACACGAGGTATCGAGGCTTAGTCGGCGCCATCGCTCTCCTGCTGGGCTGGTCGAGCGGGACCCTCGCCGCGCAACAGGCGGGCGGGGACATTCCCACCAACCCCTTTACGCGGCCCACCGGCCCCTACCGCGTCGGCACCCTCGATTGGCTCTGGATCGATCCGGCACGGCCTGAGCGATACACGAAAGACCCCAACGACAAGCGCCACCTGCCGGTGCAGGTCTGGTACCCCGCCGATTCCGCCCCGGGCGGGGAGCCGGCCCCGTACGTTCGAGTGCCCGAGGAGTTCGGCCCGCAGTCCGCGTTCAAGTCGATGGAACAGGTCAAGACCAATGCCGTCACAGGGGCGCCGGTCGCCAAAGGACAGCGCAAGTATCCCGTTCTGATCTATAGTCACGGAGCGGGGTGGAGCCGCTTCACGGCGACGTTTCTCACCGAGGAGCTGGCGAGTCACGGCTACGTGATCTTCAGCATCGATCACCCGGGTCTCGACAGAACGGTGCTCTTCTCCGACGGGACGCCCTTCAAGGCCGATACGCTTTCAATGCCGCCGCAGGACCCGAAGGACCCGAGGGCCGGCGCGACCAAGTCGATGGAATTCTTGAATGCGGTCGCCTTTCCGATCTGGCTCGAGGATTCGCGCTTCGTGCTCGACGAGGTGGAGAAGCTCAATCGTGCACCGGGACCGTTCCAGGACCGGCTCGATCTCGATCGCATCGGCATGCTCGGCTGGTCGTTCGGGGGGGCGACGGCGATCGAGATGATCCGGACCGATCCGCGGGTGAAGGCGGCGGTCAATCATGATGGACGCCTGTTCGGCGGCGTGATGACCGAGCCCACGCGCCGGCCGTTCATGCTGTTCCACCATGGGATCGACGACGCCGCGCTCGCGCCGGAAGCAAACCGCCCAATGATGCGAGAGATGATGGCCGGTATGCGGAGCACCGACAGTACTGCCCGCGCAGGCGCCGGCGGGGATTGGTACGACGTAACCATCGCGAGGACCAACCACGGCAGCTTCTCCGACCTGCTGCTGTTCCGCAAGCAGGACACGACACTGGTGGCGCCGCGACGAGCGCACGAGATCATCTCGGCTTATACGCTGGCCTTCTTCGATCGCTACCTCAAAGGCCATAAGAGCCCGCTGCTGAAGCGGGCGGCGCCCGAGTTTCCGGAAGTTGCCTTTCGCCGGAAGTAGCTCACATCCATGGGCTGATCGGTCGGGTGCGGGCCTTCCTCGCTGGAACAGCGAGGACCGCCAGGGTCGTGGGTCTACCTGGTCGCAGATTCTCTATCCCGAAGCCCTCCCTACACCACCGCCGTGCCGTCCGGCTTCCGCTGGAACAGGCCTGCCACCCGGACGAGCGCCGGAATTCCTCCTGCTACACCGGTAATGACGGCGATCGTCGTGGTGAACAACTCGCGCTGCGTCAGGAAGAAGAACGCCGACAGGGCGACCAGCGTGAGGAGGAACGGCACCCGGACCGCGTCCCACGCGCTCGTGGAGCGCTGCTCGATCGCGGCGACTTCCGCGGTCGGAATCCGTGAAAGCACGAACCGGCGGAAGGTCTCGTTCATGAAGCGGAAGTTCGGGTTCTTGCGCACGAGGCCGCGGGCCATCAGTTGCCGGACGGTTCGGCGGTTTTTCTCATTGACGAGGCCTTCGTTGGCGAGATGCTGGAGCGCGAGCTTCTGCGCGTCGGAGCAGCTCTCCCAGATTCCCCGATGGTAGTTGTCGAGGCGATCGCCCACCTCCTCGAAGATCTGCTCTCGCCCCAGTCGCGTCTCGGGCATCTCTTTCTTCGCGAAATTGTGTACCTCGCTCCAGGCGGAGCGAGCTACGGGATCGGTCTCCTCGTCGTCGGCATCGAGCCACCACGCCCGGGAGGGCCGCGTCACGGGCTGGGCCGTTTCGACCTGAGGCGCCCCGCGCGCGGGATCGGCGATCGCCGCCTCGGCTACCACCGCCCTAACGGTCGCCGGCTGGGTCGCGGGCCCGCCGAACCGAACGCCGTCGAGGACGGTGAATCGCGCCAGCAGCGACGTCCACGGGCGCTCGAGCGACGCGGACTCGGGCCCGCCCGCCTTGACGATGCGGGTTACGAACGACGGCGGCCTGGCGGCGCAGACCAGCACGACGGTCCGCTGGTGGACGTCGAGGGCCTCGCGGACGAGCGCCAGCTTCGCGGCGTCGGTCGGCGGGTTACCGATCCGGCGCTCCAGGTGGTCGATCACCAGCGTCTGGCCGGTCGGCAGCTGCTCGAGCCGTTCCCGCTCTGCCGCGAACCACTCGTCGACGGGATCGGTGATCTTCTCGAGGTCGACCACGAGCATCCCGTCTTCGATCAGCGCGCGCCCGTTGCGGTCGGCCGGCCGCCACACGAGGTAGAGGTGCTGACCCGGCTGCACCGGGATGGTCGCCGCACGACGAGCCCAGAGCGGTTCGATGACGTCGATCAGGAAAATCCGGCGGGTCGTGAATCGAACGACCCAGACCACCGCCAACAGGACCAGGTCGCCGAGCAACAGCAGCTCCCCGGCTCGGCCGGCAGTGCCGATCGAGTCGAAGCCGGCCCCGGCGAACGCCGGCAGTTGGGAGTGAACGCAGGCGATCTTCCAGCCCGCGCTGACCGGCGTGTGCAGGACCAGGCTGGAATCGGTCCGTCGCCAGGCCCACGCGTTGTCGCTCGACCGATCGTGGAGCAGCTCCCGCATCCCCACGGACGAC
>JBDTOH010000603.1:0-3672 GCA_039933355.1 Gemmatimonadota bacterium
TCGACGTGGCAGTGCTCGTCTCGGATGCGATGCGCGACATCGGCCGCCGCGATGGGCCCTATTTGGAAGACAGCGCCCCGTTCAACGCGTCGTTCATCCTCGGCGGACAACTGAACGGCGAGCAGCATCGGCTCTTTCGCCTGTACGCCGAAGGCAACTTCATCGAGGCCGGGCACGATACGCCGTTTCTCCAGACCGGCGAAGCGAAGTACGGCAAGCCCATCATCGACCGCGTGATCGGCCCTGCCACCAACCTCACGGACGCCACGAAATGCGTCCTGGTGTCGTTCGATTCGACCATGCGCAGCAACTTGTCGGTCGGGATGCCGATCGATTTGGTCTGTTACGAGCGGGACAGCCTACAAATTCGTATGCGGCGACGCTTCGACCAAGGCGACACCTACTTCGCGACGCTCAGCGCGGAATGGAGCGAGGGCGTGCGCAAAGTCTTCAGTCGACTCCCCGAGCTGAGCTGGGCGGTCGAAGATTCGGGCAAAGCGTAGCGGACGCGTCAGATCCCGAAGGCGGCGAGCGCCTCGGCGATGCGGGCGCGGGCTCGCGGGTCGGCGAACGGAAACGAGCGAAAGAAATCGGCCTCGGTGATCGCGCTCTGGCGCTGCCGCACGTTCGCCGCCCATGCGGCGGCGCGCTCGCGATCAGCATTCAATGAATGGGCGGCCACCGCGATGACGGCGATCAGTACGTGGGCGCCGGGTGAACGCGCGGCGCGCTCGGCCCAGTCGGCCGCTTCCGCGTCCTCGTCGCAGGCGATGTGGGACAACGCGCGCGTCGCCGCCATCGCGTAGTGGAGCGGATCGAGCGGGCTGAGCGCCATTGCCATGTCGGCGTCCTCCTTCCCGGCGCCGCCGCGGCCGGACAGGGCGTGGGTCCATGCCCGCGCATAGATCGCCTGGGCGTAGCTTGGGCTGATCGTCGTCGCGCGTTCGAGCCACGCGAGACTCGCGTCGAGATCGCCCTCGAGCCAGAAGCTCCGTCCCATCGTGAGATTGGCGAAAGGGTCGAGCGGATCAAGGTCGACGCTGCGTTCGGCAGAGCGGCGGGCGGACGCGATCTCGCCCGCGAGGTCCGGCGTGTACCGCAGGAACGCATTCTGGAAATGCACGAACGAGAGGCCGGCGTACGCCCGCGCGAAGCCTGGATCCTCGCCGACCGCGCGCGCGAAGAGCTCGCCGGCGACCGCATTGTCACTCCGATGAAAGCGAAACATGTGTTGCAAACCGAGATGATAGGCCGACCAGGCGTCCAGGCTCTCGGGTGCGATGAGCCGTGCCGTCCGCGCTTCATTCAAAGGGATGTGCAGCTCGAGCGCCGCCGCGACCCGCGCGAGGATCGTCGTGCGGGTCGCGTGCACGTCCGCGACCGTTGAGATGAAGCGATCACCCCAGACCACGCCGCTGTTCCGGACGTCGACGAGCTGCACGGTCACCCCGAGCTTCGGGCCCGTGATCTCGACCACGCCCGAGAGGCAATACCGGACGCCCAGAGCCTTCCCGACCTCGGCGAGATCGACCGTCGCCGACCGGAAGCGAAACGACGATCCCCGCGCGATGACGAAGAGCCAGCGCAGCCGTGCGAGCTCGGCGATCAATTCGTCGGGGAGCGCGTCGGCGATGGTCGCGTAGGGGCCCGCCGGGCCGACGAAGCGAAACGGCAGCACCGCAATCGACGGCTTGGTGGCTTCGGCGGCGTCGACTGCCCGGATCGCCGCCGCCGCGGCGACGGTCACGGCGGCGACGAAACGGAAGCCTTGTCCGTGGATGGTGCGGATCAGGCGCTGCGTCTTCCCGTCGTCGCCGAGCGCGCGCCGCGCGGATTTGACGCGGCTGTCGAGTGCCGAGTCGGAGATGACGCGCCCGTCCCACACCTTCTCGATGATCTCGTCCCGCGACACGAGGCGCTCGGCGTTCTCGACGAGCAGCAGCAGGAGCGCGAAGACCTGCGGCTCCACCGGCACGACGAGGCCGCCGCGCCGAAGCTCGAACTTCGAGCGATCGAGCTCGAAGGCGTCGAAGACGTACCTCATGCCCGCGGAGCATAGCCGATCGTCCCCCCGGCTCCCACGAATCCAGGGATTCTCCAGCTGATCTGCAAGCGGGCCGTCCGGGCCGTTGCTATCAGCTCGGTCACGTCGCCGGGATATCCCGGTCACGAACCACACGAAGGAGAATGCCCATGCCGCTCGTAACGATCGATGTCATCAAGAACGTGTTCACCCCGAGCCAGAAAGAGGCCCTCATCGAGAAGATCACCGAGGCCATGATCGCCGTCGAAGGCGAGAACATGCGCCCCGTCACCTGGGTTCGCATCAAAGAATTCGAGCAGTGAGATTGGGCGATCGGTGGCAAGCGCCTGGCCGCCAGCGACGTCCATGCGCTGAAGGCGGGCAAGGCCGCCTAGGAGCGCTCGCGCTGTAGCGAGACCCTCGAGGCGGGCGGGTGGGGGGCATTTCTCCGCTCCGGAGGCGGCGACACCCCGCGCATACTACCCGGGACGGCGTATCCGTCCTGTGGTGAGCGCGGCGCTCGTCGCTCCGAAACGCACCCCACCTGCCCGGCGACCGTCGTCTGTCGAAATCGCCTAAAGCCGAACGACGGAGAGCTGAAGACAACTCGGCGGCCGATCATGGCCGCCCATGGAGGTGTGGATGCAGCTCTACGAATTCGGCCCGACCCGGTCGATCCGCGCCCGTTGGACGCTGCAGGAGCTGGGCGTCGACTTCGAGCCCGTCACCGTCCACCTGCTGAAGGGCGAGCACCATCGCCCGGAGTTCCTGGCGATCAATCCCGCCGCCAAGATCCCGGTACTGGTCGACGGCGACCAGGTGATCACCGAAACGGTGGCGATCGCGCTCTATCTCGCCGAGAAGTACCCCGACCGGGGATTGATCCCCACGGGCCGCGCCGAACGCGGCGAATTCCATCGCTGGCTGATGTTCGTCGTGACCGAAATCGAAGGCCCGCTCTGGCGCATCGCGCGCAATACGCGGCTCTATCCCGAGGACGAGCGCCTTCCTGCCGACGTCGTGATCGCGAGCCGCGAGGTCAAAGAGATGGCCGCGATCCTGGAGCGCCACATGCAGGGACGACCGTACCGCTTGCTCGCGTACCTGGAGCGCATGTATGCGCGGCCGAAGGCGCCGATGCGCATCGCGGCGGCCTTCGCGAGCATCGCCGCCTGAGCGGGGGTCTCACCCACGAGCATCCGGCGCAGGCGGGAGCGAATGCTTCATCGCCGGCGCCGGGAAGCTGCCGGCACTAGGCCCGCCCGCGGGGCGCGGAGGGCGTCGCTTCTGGCGACCAGGTACTCGGCCTTGTACTCGACCACCATGTGCGAGCGATGGGTGCGGTCATACTCGCGACCGCGATCGTACCAATCCAACGCTGCGGACGGCTTCGCCATCTTGTCGTGGATCACGGCCATGTTGACGCAGAGGATGGCCTTGTCACGATCGGGGAGATCGCTTGCAAGGAGGGTGCGCACCTCAGCCAGCGCCTCGTCGTAGCGTTGCGCGTCGACCAGGTTCGAAACGTTCTGCATGACGTCGACGTAGGCCTGGTAGTCCATCCCCTCGTGTTCGCATGCTGCGCCGCCCGTCTCAAGAAACCCGAGCGAGCGGTGGAGGAGGTAGTTTCGCATCCCACGGACGGTCGA
>JBDTOH010000604.1:0-3657 GCA_039933355.1 Gemmatimonadota bacterium
CCTCATCCCTCTGCAAGATCAATGCTATCAACATTTCAGTAACGATCCACTAGGGAGCATGACGACACAATAGCCTGACAAACGGATGGCGTCGATCCGTGGGTGTGGGCGCGAGGAACGAGTCTCAAGACTCCTTCTCGCGCCCTTTTGTTTGATGGATCGAGGACAACGCGACCTTGAATACGGACAGCTGGAGAAGCCGAGTACCAGGGAAGGGAAGGGAGGGACGGGGTGGGCACGGTTCCCTCCGTCGTGATCGGCTTGGGTCTGGTAGGTGATCCGAGGCTAAACCGAAGCGGCCAATTCAGGATGAAGCCATGGGAAAACCGATCGGCGAGTACTCGCGCTTTGACTTCGCTGCCGTGGAGGAGCGGGGGCGCATCATCGCGCAACTCAGCCAACACATGACGCCGGCCGCCGGGGCTTGGACCACCGATCCGCTGCCGATGTTGGTGCTTGCGTCGGGGCCGCTCGACCGACCCGCCTCGCTGTTTCTCAGCGACGGCGCTGTTCGCGCCGCCGAGAGGGCTGGAGTGGTGCTCGGTCCGGCAACGATCGTTGCGCCCGAATGCCTGCCGGTTGGCGTGGCTGTGGTCTTTGGCGACTCGTTCGATATCGCGAGCTGGCGGCGGCTTGGCGGAAGCACCTAACGAGTCGGCTACGACACCCCGCGCTCCTCTCCCGTGCTGTGGAGTCCGGTCGGACGAAACCACGTCCTCTCCTTAGCGGCTCAGGGCTCGCCGACATATTCTAGGAGCACTACGAGAGAATGGCCGCCTCCAACCCGGCGCTGCAGGCCGGCGAAAGCCAGGAGTACAGACAGAAAGCTATGTCAAAGCTTCACATCCGGATCCGCGAGCTCCGCCTCGCGAAAGGTTGGACCCAGCACCAACTGGCCGAAGCGGCGGACACGAGCCGGCGAGCCATCAGCCTCCTCGAGTCGGACAAGCGGGCGCCGAACCTCGAGATTCTGGACCGCGTGGCCGGCGTGTTGGGTCTGTCCGTCGCCGAGCTGATCGTCGTGGAGGCGAGAGAAGGGCCGGCCATCAAGTCCGAGCCGCAGGCCCAGGTCTCCTCCGATGCGCTCAAACAGCAGAGGCTCGAGCAGGCGATCGAGTTCCTCGCCCGCGCCGGCTATCGCGTCATACCTCCGGCCGGCGCGCACCCGACCCCATCAACGGCGACCGAGAGCGAGCGGGAAGCTTGACGAGCGAGAAATGGAGCGACCCGTGGCGGCCTTTGGCGGACCGTTCACGTCGATGGTCAGCGGATTGAAGCTGACGGGAGCCCTTGTTGGTTGTGACCACCGGCGGGGAGAGTGTAGAATGGGATTCTAGAAACTCGATCCCAAGGCCCCGATCCATGCGACTCGTCCGCGGTCCTGCCTTTTGGTGCGCGCTCTCCGCGTTCCTTCTCGCTCCGTCCTCCGCATCCGCCCAATTCGATGCCGTCAAGGCGAGCATTCAACGCAAGCTGACCGAGGACGGCGTGCCGTCGCTCGCGGTGGCCGTCGCCCGGAACGGCAAGATCGTGTGGGAGGCGGCGTACGGATGGGCTGACCGGGAGAAGCGGATCCCTGCCACCGAGCACACGATGTATTCCCTCGCCTCGATCTCGAAACCGATCACCGCGACGGGCCTCATGGTGCTCGTGGAACGCGGGCAGGTTGACCTCGACCGGCCGGTCAACGATTACCTCGGCACCGCGAAGCTCAACGGCCACGCGTTCGACGCGTCCAAGGCGACCGTGCGGCTCGTCGCGGCCCACCGGGCCGGGCTGCCGCTCCACTATCAGTTCTTCTACGAGGACGAGCCGTTCAAGCGTCCGGCAATGGACGAGACGATCCGCCGTTACGGGAACCTCGTCACCCCGCCCGGAGAACGGTACCAGTACTCCAATCTCGGCTTCGGGATCATCGACTACGTCGTGTCCCGGGTGTCCGGCACGAGCTATCCCGAATTCATGCGGCGGGAGGTGTTCATGCCGTTAGGCCTGACGCACACGTCGGTCGACATCGGCCCCGGGCTCGAGGCGTTCGCGGCGACTCGGTACGCCGCGGACGGCACCCCGATTCCGTTCTACGACTTCGACCATCCCGGTGCCTCCGCCGTGTTCAGCAGCGCGCACGATCTGGTCCGATTCGGGATGTTTCACCTCAAGGACAAGCTGCCGGAGCAGAAGGCGATTCTCACGGCCGCGAGCATCGACGCCATGCATGTCGCGGTCGGGTCCACCGGCGCGCGAAGCGGATACGGCATCGGCTGGGAGCACACCGTGAACGAGAAGGGCCTCGAAATCCTGAGTCACGACGGCGGAATGGGCGGTGTCTCCACGACGCTCACGCTCTTGCCCCAGCTCGATGCCGTCGTCGTCGTGCTCGCGAACAGCTCGAGCGGCGCGCCGAGCGCCATCTCGGAGGAGATTGTCGCAGTCCTCGCGCCCGACCGGACGGCCGCCCCGGCCAAGGCGGCGGCGCCCGCGGCAACGCTTTCGGCGGCGGAGCGGAAGCGCTACCTCGGCGACTACGACGTGGGCGACATGCAGGTGAGCGTGAGCGAGGACGGCGGCCGCCTCATGGTCACCGTGCCGCAGGGCTCGTCTCTGCTCCTGTACCGCGGGAATGATCGATTCGACGTTGCCGCCGCGCCGGGTGCCTCGCTGTCGTTTACATGGGAAGGCACCACGCCGGTGCTCGCGCTCCAGATGGAAGGGCCGCCGAAGACGGGCCGCCGCCACCCTCCGGGGCCGGCATTCAGGAAGATCCCGGAGCTCGCCGGCACTTGGGCCGGAGCGGTCGAGACGTACGAGGGCCCGCGGGAGGTGACGCTCCGAGTGGATGAAGCCGGGCCGATCTATCTCCGCCTCGGCTCGGCGCCGTGGACCTTGCTCGATGCGCCGAGCTACTCCGATGGCACGCTGTCCGGTCAGTTCGCCGGCGACATCGGCACGGGCGACGCGAATCGGCGGCCGTATCGGCTCCGGTTAGAGGTAAAGCTCCGTGGGAACGTGCTCAACGGCGGTCTGACTGCCCAGACGGTACCGGCCAATCGGATCGGGAACGGACTGACGTATTGGATCGAGCTCAAGCGGATGTGACTATCGCAGCGCGTCCCGCGCCTCCCCAGCCAATGCGGGGAGGCGGAGGGCCGATTCGCTCCCGGCCCCGGGCAGCGTAAACCAGAACGTACTCCCCTTTCCCACCTCGCTGTCGACGCCGATGCGTCCCCCATGGGCTTCGACCGCGAGCCGGCAGAACGTCAAACCGAGGCCGCTCGAAGCCACTCCGCTGGCGCGACCGCCCCCCAATTGGCCAAACTTGTCAAAGATGCTCTCCTGATCCGCACGCGGGATTCCAGGGCCGGTATCCCTAACCCGTAACCCGGGCCCGCTCGGTCCCGCGAACGCCTCGACCCATACGTCCCCGGCTCGGGGCGTCACTTTGATCGCGTTGGCGACGAGGTTCGCGACGACCCGGCGGATGACAGCGGCGTCAGCCGTCGCGCAAAACTGTCCGGGACACGCGGCAACCAACGTAACCCGGGCTTGCCGGCTCATGCCGCCCAGATTCGAGATGGCCTCCGCGGCGACCCTGTGTAGATCGACGGAAACGCGGTCGAGCGGCATCGCGTCGGCCTCGAGCCGGTTCACGTCGAGCAC
>JBDTOH010000605.1:0-3647 GCA_039933355.1 Gemmatimonadota bacterium
ACCGGCCGGCGGAGACCCGCCCACAACGGCGGCAGCGACCGACGGGTCGATCTCGTTGGCGCAAGGCGCGGCCGCCGCAGGAGTGCTGATCGCGTGTCAGGCTGCCCAGGCGGCTACCGAAGCCGCTACGGCGCCGGCTGGTGTCGACATGTCGAAACTCGTTCCGATTGGCACGGACCAAGGAAAGCAGGCCGCGGGCTCGGCTCCGGGGCAGAGGGGCGACGAGTCCTCGGGCAAGCTCGCCGACGTGCTGGCCGACCAGCTTGCGCCCCCGCTCGAAGGCGCCCAGGTGATCTCGGCCGATGCGGCCGGCGATCAGGGCACCGGGACCGCCAAGCGGGAGCATGACGCCGGCTCGCCCCGGCGCGAGCATGCCGGGGCCGGCGATCCGATCCCGGTCGTCCGGATCGATGACCTGGGGCTTCCGCAGGTGCCGATGACCGCCCGACCTAACGCGGCGACGCCGTCGTTCGCGGGAGGGCCGGCCGACCCGGTGGATGTCGCCGCGCCGGTGGCAGAGCCCGCGGTGGCCGGAATGGGACGCCGCGATCAGGTCATCGTGCAGCTCGCGGACGACCTCGGCAGGATCCGGGTGTCGGTCCGGGGCGAGACGGTCAGGGCCACCATCATGCCTAACGACGGCGCGCTGGCGACCCGGCTCACGGCCGAGGCGCGGTCGCTCGAGCGGAGTCTCAGCGAGCAGGGGTTCCGCGATGCCCGGGTGAGCGTGCAGGCGCCCCGGCCGGCGGCCGACGCGGCCCCGATTTGGAATCAAGCCGCCAAGGCCTCACCGGCGGTCGACAATATGAAGGCACAGGCTGGGAGCCGTTCTCAGGACGAGGCGGCCCACGACTCACGCGAGGGCGAGCGGCGTGACGATCCGCGGACACGGGACCAACGCGGGCAGCGAGGTCAACGAGCTCGTCAGCAGAAAGAAAAGGAACCTCAGCAATGACCGGCCCACTCACGTTCTTGAACAGCCCGGCCGCCGCGACGCAGACGGCCGGCGACCGCAAGGCGATCGGCAAGGATGACTTTCTCAAGCTGCTCGTCACGCAGCTCCAGCATCAGGACCCGTTGAGCCCGCTGCAGCCGGATCAGTTCGCGGCCCAGCTCGCCCAGTTCACGAGCGTCGAGCAGCTCACCAAGCTGAACGACGCGTTCGCGCTCCAAAACCAGCAACAAGTGATGGGCACGATGCTCAGCAAGACGGCATTGGGCGCCTCGCTGATCGGCCGGACCATCATCGCGCAGGGGAACCAGCTCGTCGCGACCGGCGCGGGAACTCCCTCGGTCCGGATCGATGTTGGCGCGACTGGAGGGCAGGGAACGCTGGTGATCAAGAACCTCGGCGGTCAGACGGTCTCTTCGACGTCGCTCGGGGTCCTCTCACCGGGCCTTCAGACAATCAAGCCACCGGCGCTGCCCTCCGGGAACTACACGTACGAAGTGCAGGTCCAAGCGAAGGACGGGAAGCCGTTCCTCGCCAACACGTTCACATCCGGCATCGTCGACGGGGTCACGTTCGAGGATGGTCAGATCTTTTTGCGGATGGGGTCGGTGAAGATTCCGATCGACCAGCTGTCCGAAATCGCCCCGTAACCGACACCGCCGGCGCCCGAGGCGACGGCTCACGATCAAGGAGAGAAGAATCCTTTATGATGCGCGCACTTTTTGCCGGCGTCTCCGGTTTGAAGAACCACCAAGTACGTATGGATGTTATCGGCAACAACATCGCAAACGTTAATACCGTCGGATTCAAGTCCTCGCGGGTGACCTTCGCGGAGTCGTTCAGCCAGATGCTTCAGGGTGCCACCCGGCCGCCGGCCAACTCGGGCGGACGCAATCCGCTCCAGATCGGCAACGGGATGAACATCGCGAGCATCGACATGAAGTTCACCCAGGGCTCGATCGAGACCACCGGAGTGAAGACGGATGTCGCGATCAGCGGCGACGCCTTCTTCGTGGTGCGGGGTAACGGGAAGACTCTCTACACGCGAGCTGGTAACTTCCAGTTCGACGCCAACGGCCGGCTGGTCGCGCCGTCGAACGGCTACATCGTCCAGGGGATCAACGCCGATCCTAACGGCGGATTTTCGAGCTCCTCGGCGGTGACGGACATCGACCTCTCGCTCAACCGGAAGTCACCGGCCCACGCGACCCAGCAGGTGAGCCTGGCGGGGAATCTGAATCTCAACCAAACCATCATTCAGACGTCACCAACCACGCAGTCCGAGCCGCACCAAATGTCGATCACGGTCTACGACACGGCCGGCCAGGCGCACAACCTCGTGATGACGTTCAAGCAGGTCTTTGCCGGAACGCCTCCGGTGCCCGACAACACGTGGACGTACTCGATCACGTCGCCGACTGCGACCGTCGAGGCGATCGATAACTCGACGCCGCCCGCGACCGCCCCGCTCGACGCCGATCAGGGTCTCGTCACGTTCAACGCGAGCGGTCAGATGGTGGAGTTCTCCAACGGTCTGGTCCAGCTTTCCGCCGAGCCGGTACGGCTCGAGATCACGCCGACCTCCGGCGGCGCCCCCTTTGACGTGATCATGGACCCCGGCACCATCAACAGCATCAACGGCCTTTCGCAGTTCTCGAACCCGTCCAACGCGGTCTTCACGGCGCAGGACGGCTACACGAGCGGCGACCTCGAGGATATCTCGATCGATGCGAGCGGCGTGATCAACGGCTTTTACACGAACGGGGTGAGTCGTCCGGTCGCGCAGATGTCGCTCGCCACTTTCAACAATCCCACCGGGCTGATTCGCGACGGTGACAATATGTTCGAGCCGTCGGCCAACTCCGGTATCGCCGTTCTCGGCTTTGCCGGCACGAGCAGCACCTCGAGCATCACAGCCGGATCGCTCGAGTCGTCCAACGTCGACCTCTCAGAGCAGTTTACCGACATGATCACGGCTCAGCGCGGCTTCCAGGCCAATGCGCGCGTAATCACGACGGCGGACGAGATGTTGACGGAGCTGGTGAATCTGAAGCGGTAGGGCGTAGTCGGAAATCGGAAATCGGGGGGGGGACAGCGAGGACCGCGGCTCGGGCATCCAGCCCGGCGCCGCGGGTCGCCTGACCCTGGGCTCCGATTTCCGATTTCCGATTTCCGACGTCCGGTTCCGGCAATTCTCCCCGGCAGACTCTTCCCCCACGGTCCCCCCGGCTGCCGGCTTTGCCGGGGCGTGGGCGAGCAAGGCCCGGCGACCACTTTCTCAACCCCTTACCCACTACGGCGTTACGCTCGGCGCTCAAGGCCAACCCGGCGTGGTCGTTCGTGGTACATCCGTTGCCTTTGCAGGGGGTGAGAAGTCTTCCAATCCGATCTCACCCGGTAGGCATGACCGATGGCCGAACCAGAGACTCCTGGACCAGCGACCGGGGCAGCGGTGCCGCCCGCGACCCCGCGCAAGGCTCCCAAGCTGCTCGTGACCTCCCTCGTCGTGGCGGTTGCTACGGTCCTCGGAGCCGCGGCCGGCACGATGCTGATCGCGCCGAAGCTGGTCGCTGCGCGGGCCCAGAAGCAGGTCGCGGCCGAAGAAAGCAAGAAGGACGAGAAGGATCCGAAGGCCGAGAAGGGCCCGCTGTTCAAGATGGACAACCTGATCGTGAATCCCGCCGGCTCGCAGGGC
>JBDTOH010000606.1:0-3645 GCA_039933355.1 Gemmatimonadota bacterium
TCACGACGATCGTATCAGACCGATCACCGGCGAGCAGTGTGAGAACGGGCTCCAGGCGGCCACTGCATGGAGCCCGTCGGATCATCCACTGCCGGAGGGGCTACGGCTCGACGCGGGGCACCTGAACGCACGCCGGCAAGGCCACGGTAAACCAATTCCCCTTATAGAAGTTGGCGCCGCACCCGCTCGAATCCACGATATCGCCAGCAACGCCGTCGGCTGGAGCCAGCACCCACCCGTCGTTCGAAGGCTTATTGGCCACGATCCTATTCCCATAGCCACGAAGCCAGAGCGCAATGGAAATCCCATGGATCTGATTCGAGTTGACGGCTCCGCCATCTCCTCCAGGGCAAGCCCGAAGAAGGCGCCTTGGACCAGATTCCCCCGAACTTCCATTCCGTTACCGCCGAGACTGATCCCGTAGTCGGAGGCCTGCCCGGACGCCGTGCCCATGTGATTGTAGAGCAAATGCAGCGACGACGAACCAAAGGCCACGACGTCCGCCGTGCTTGGCATCTGCATCGGCAGCATGGTCTCAGTTCCGTGGATGGTATTGTCGTGGATCGTCACCTCGGAAGAGTTGCGGATATGGAGTCCGTAGTCCACGTTGGCCCGGACGATCACCTTCGTGATCGTCACGCGGGTCGAGCTCTCGAGGACGATGCCGGAGCTCATGAATTGCTCCACGAATCCGGGACCTCGAATCGTGACGTCGGCGGAGCCGCGAACCATGATTCCCCAAGAAATATCGCCACGAGCGACACCGCCCGGACCGGCGGACGGCTGGGTGGAGATGTGATGTCTGATGAGGTCGACGACCACATGGTTGGCTGCGATCGTAAGGGCGCTCGAGATCCAGGGTCCGGAGAACGGATCATTGACTACCTGGTCACAGCTGACGTCCTTCTCCAACCGATACTTTCCCGGCTGACTGATGACCGTCCCGCAATCGGTGATGAGAGTGTAGTCCCGCACTTCAGGTGCGGCGGCCGGCGTGGCCCGCTCCGGCGCAGCCGTGGGCAACTCGACCTGACCGCAGCCCGCAGCAACGGCGGCCGAGAACAGAACCAGCAATCGACCTGACGACCGTGGAATGCTCAAACGACCCCCGAGGTTAATGTCGACCAAGCTTGCCTGCGTGCCCATGAGCGAAGCATGAAGCGAGGGCGAAGGTCCGAACAGCTTTGGACGTGACCGCTCAGAAAGCTTCACGCCGACCCGCTGAAAAGCACCCGGGCTGAGCGTGGGAGCAGGACTGGGGTGGTGACCGACCTAGAATCGGCGACAAGTTCGTGGAGGGAAGTTGTCTGCACGGATCCGCTATGACTTTGCCGGCCGCCGCTTGACCCGCCACTTCCCGTCATAGCGCTTGCCCGAGGCCTGCCCGCGCGAATCGAAGGTCCCCTTCAATACATCGCCGTTGAGGGACCCTTCGAACGAGGTGTAGATGGTCTCCCCAGTGGCGGGATCTGTGTACGGATCGAGCCAACCCGTCACTTGCGTGGCCTCGCAGCCTACGAAACTGATTCGCAACAGCTGCGGTCTTGGTCGATCCAGCTCCGGGAGACGGTTGTCTGCCGGCGGCTCGTAGTTCACCGGAATCATCAGTACATCACCAAAGGCGGTGTCTCGCCCCGCCTGCAGCGTGAACACGATCGATCCGGCGCGTCCAGTCGCCGAGCTCTGGTACTCGCCAGACCATTCACCGACAAGCAGGCTCGCGTTACCGCGAACCGGGACGGGCGAGCTCTGCATGTTGCAGGCGGCGGCCAGGACCATACCCACCAGATAGATCGTTCCCCGCATAGTCAGCTCCTCGTTCGACTTCGGTGATGTGACGAGCGGTCCAACTGGTCCCGTCGTGGAGAGGCAGACAACCCTCAACGCGACCGTAGCACCCAAGCACCCCTGCGAAGAAAGTCGCGGCGTGAAGTGTCGTACAACGTTGGAATGGTGTCGGACAAGCGCATCTCCTCCGTAGTTGGTCTCCGCCCTAACGCCGGCAACACTAGGATATGAGGTGTGAAGGCGAGATTGGGGGGACATGAAGCGAGCTTCACGTTCGACCGGGCGCGCATCGTGCTCAAGCTTGCCGCCGGCTTCAGGAAGGCTGACAATGGAGGCGGCATCGTCAGAGCAGACCTTCCAATCAGTGATTGGAGTCTGTTTGACCATCAACTACCAGGTCGGTGCCGACGGCGCTATCTGAACCAACTGGGCGACAAGCTTCGCGCAGAAGGCCTGCAGGTCGCCACCACGACCCTCATTGGAGCCGGGCTAGCGACGACGATTCTGAGGCACCTCGCGGAGGAGCCATTCGACATCGTCGCGCTGACGACCCATGGGGCCGGAGGGTTTCGCCACCTCATCCTCGGCAGCGTGGCGGACAAAGTGGTTCGGGGCGCCACCAAGCCAGTCTTGATCTATCGTCCGCCGCGGACCGCGGGTCGGTAATCACTCTTTCGGCACGACCACTCCTGAGCGGCGCCCGCGAGCGTCACTACGCCGTCACGAACGCCGACAGCCGCGGCCCCCACTTCAGCTCCAGGGCAGTCTGCCTCTTGATGATGTAAGACTACGAAGCAAGATATTCTGACGCCCGACTGACCGACGGGGACGTCGGCGACTGCATGTTGTCGCGAATGTGCTGCTGGACCGCCCTGCAAACGGCAGGCTGTTCCAGGCCAATCACGAAATGGCCGCCCCGCGGAAACGAAAGCAACCGGGAGCCCGGAATCGTCGCCTCCGCGAAAAGAGCGCCGGCATAGGGCTGGATCGTATCGTCCTCGGCGTGCACGACGAGCGTCGGCGCCCGAATCCCGGCGACGCGGAACCCAGGCGGAGGATGGGTGTGGTCGAAGACGACGCCCGCGTATCGGAGCGACGATGGATTCATGTAGTCGATCATGCGATCGACGAGGTCGCGATGGCCGGACGTGAGGGGCGCGATGACGACCTTGTTTACTCCCATGAGCTTCATGACTTGCGATCGGAAGACCCTGGCTACGATCCAGTAGCGATAGTCTTTCTTGAACATCGCAACCAGGACGCTGCCTTTCTTGTGGGCCCGAACCTGGTCCTTCGTGGCCGCGGGGTCCACGCCGCAAGACAACAAGGTCAGCGACAATACCCGCTCCGGGTAAAGCAACGCAAACAGCAGACCCGAAGTCCCCCCTGCGGACATAGCGATCACGGCGACTCGGGAAATGCGGAGGTGATCGAGGAGGTACGCATAGGCGTGCGCTTGGTCGTCGGGAGTCGCACCAGGCAGGCGGCTGGAACCCAGGTAGCCGAACCGGGACGGGACGATCCGGTGGAACCCGCCGTCCACGACCGTCGCGGCAATGAGCTCGCCCTGATCATAGCCGCCACCACTTCCGTGGATCACAAGGACCGGCGGGCCCTCGCCGCTTTCGACAAACTCGATGTCACCGAACGGAGACTTCACGGTCGAGCTCCGTCCCCGAAGCCGGACCCGGGCGGCGACGAGGTCCCCCTGATAGTCCACCCAGCCGACGATAACGGCTGCCGTCAGCGCGATCGCAAGCAAACCTGCCATGGAGGCCATCATGACGAGTCACCGGTGGTTCCGGGATTCCACGGGCTCCGTTGGGCCTGTTCGCCTTCGAGCCCATCCCCTTCATC
>JBDTOH010000607.1:0-3641 GCA_039933355.1 Gemmatimonadota bacterium
AACCTGGCCCAGCGCCTCGCTCATCTTCGGGTCGATCTGACCGGCGAACAGCGACCCCGGCGTCATCTCGCGGGCGTTGAACAGGAGCGCGATCGTCACGCCGCCCGCAAGCCGGGCGACAAACGCCGACGTGCCCGGCAGCGAGCCGTCGTGCCACCAGTTGCCCGGATTCGGCCGGACCAGCCAGCCCATCCCGTAGTGATAATCCAAGCCGGCCCAGACGTTAGGCGGCGGCGCGAGCATGGTCGTCCGCGACGCGTCGCTGATCACGTCCGGCCTCGTGGCGGCGCCGTCCACCGCGGTGAGAAATCGGACCAAGTCGACCGCCGACGCGATCCAGCCGCCGTGGGAGTCCATCGATTCGAGATAGAACCCGCCGTCGGGGAACGAGACCGCGCCGTCGCCTGGAAAGAGCGAGCCGGTGGAGGCCAGGTCATAGTACCGGACTTCGCCGGGCGCCCGCTCGGCGATCCGGGAGTGGCCGAGCTGCATCCGAGTGATCCCGGCCGGCCCGAGCACCGCGCTCTTGACGTAGGCGTCGTACCGCTCTCCGGACGCCCGCTCGATGATCCTGCCTAACACGGAATAGCCGAAGTTGGAATACGCCCATCGGGCCCCGGGCGTGAAGTCGAGCTGGCGGCCAAGCATGTAGCGGATGATGTTCTCGATCGAAGTCGGCGCCGGGACGCCCATCTCCTGCGCGATCGTCGCGTTGAGGAAGATCGGATCGCCGCTCAGGTCTCGATCCCACCCGGCGGTATGCCAGAGCAGCTCGCTCACCGTAATATCGGCGATCCGCGGATCGACGGTCGCTCCCGGAAGAGGAGCCAAGTCCGGCACGAGCGCGAACGCCTTCGCGCCCAGGTCCACTTTTCCCTGCTCTGCCAGCTTGAGCATGGCTACGGCGGTGATCGGCTTCGACACGCTTGCAATCCGAAACAGCGCGTCGGGTTCGACCGGTGTCTTGGCGAGGGTGTCGGCGTACCCGTAGCCGCGCGCGTAGACGAGACGGCCCTGATAGGTGACGGCGACCGCGCCGCCCGGAATCTTCCAGGTCTTCATCAAAGCGGGGAAGATCTGGTCGAAGGCCGCGAGCTCCGGCACGGCCAGGCCGGTGATCGGGGGCGCTGGAGGGGGTGGTGGCGGCGGAGGCGCCGGCGGGGTGACCGGTTCGGTAACTCCTCCGCACGCGGCGAGGAGCACGAGAGCGATGAGCCGGACGGCGCGGGTCAGTCTCGCATCCCCCGCACCCGCTCGAGCTCGGCCGAGAGGGCAGCCGCCGAATAATACGTCCCCGCCGCGATCACTCCGGCGATGCGTCGCGTGTTGCCGATGTGGGTGAGCGGATTGGCTGAAAGAAGCAGCAGGTCGGCGACTTTCCCAGCTCGGATCGTTCCCATCCGCGCACCTTGGCCGGTCGCGAGGGCCGCGTTTTGAGTCGCCGCCTGGATCGCTTCCATCGGGCTCAACCCGGCCCGAACGAGGAGCGCGAGCTCGTTATGAATGTCGAACCCGGGCATGTCGTACGTCGCCCCCGCATCAGTTCCTGCAATGATTCGAACGCCGGCCCGGTGAAGCCGTCCCACATTCTTGATCGCAACCGGAAACAATGCCCGCCACGCTCCCACCAGGTCGGCCGGCATGGCCGCCGCGTCGGCAATCCATCCGTCCCTGAGCCCCTTGGGAAGGTACGCGAGCCGGAGATCGGTCGGAAGCGAATCCTTCATGACCGTGTACGCGTGCGAGTCGGTGAGCGTGGGACAAACCCAGGCGCCGGCCGCTTTCATGTCTCGGAACAGTGCCAGCGCTCGGGTCGAGTCGAAGCTTTCAATCGCGGCCATGTCGAGGCTCACCATGGTCGCGAGCTTGGCGCCCACGTCGGGCGCGGCATCGACCATCCGCACGAGCCGCTCGAGCAGCTCCGGCTCGTTCGACGACTCCGACACGGGCAGACCTAACAGATGCTCGAAGCCTCGATGGCCGGCCTTCACCGCGTCCTGCCACGAGATCTCGTCGGGAACGTGACCGATGAGCATCAGCTTCTGGCGCCGAGCCTCGTCCGCCGCCGCGAGGTATGCCGGCTTGGGGAGCAGGCTCCAAACTTTGATGGCGACCGCTCCCCGCGCCTTGTTCGCGAGCACCGCGGCCCGCGCATCGTCGGGCGTCTTGATCAGCGCGACTCCGAATGCGTCGCCCATGTCTCCGGCCGAGAGCAACCGTCCGACCGCGAAGATCCGCGGACCCGCGAGGGTTCCGGCCCGGACTTCGCGCTGCCATCCGAATACCGAATCGGGAGGACCACCGAGGTCGCGAACGGCGGTCACGCCGCCCGCGAGAAAGAGCGGAAGCCGGGACCGGCCGAACGCGGCGACGTGGACGTGCATGTCCCAGAGACCCGGAATCACAAAGCCGCCGGCGCCGTCGACGATCCGTGCATGCGGGGGGGCTTTGAAGCCCGCCATCGGCACGATGGCTTCGATGGTGCGCCCGCGAACGACGACGGCCATGCGGGCGCGCGGAGCCGTGCCGGTTCCGTCGATCACGGTCACATGCTCGATCACGAGCGGCGCCTGGACCGGGGCCGCCCGAGCGATGCCTAACGCAAGGGCGAGGACCACCGGCATCATTGCCGCTCCTCCTCGGCGAGCGTCTCACCCCAGTGGATCCGGGCCTCGCGCTTGCCGTGCGCCGCCGCCTCATCCGCCGAGCCGGTGAGGAGCGAGACGACGGTGCCGGTGAGAAACGAGAGCGGAATCGCGACGAGCGCAGGGTTCTTGAGCGGGAACCACGCGCTCGCCTGCTTGAGGATGTCCACTTGAATCGTGGGGGAGAGGTAGATCAGGAGCAGCGTCGTCACGGTCCCGACCAGCATGCTCGCAACGAGCCCCTTCGTCGTTGCCCTCCGCCAGAACATCGCCAGGACGAGCGCGGGGAAGTTGGCGCTCGCGGCGATTGCGAACGCCAGCGACACCATGAACGCGACGTTCTGTCCCTTGAACGTGATGCCGAGGCTGACGGCCACGATACCGAGCACGACCGTTGCTCCCCGCGCGACCCGGAGCTGTTCCTGCTGCGTGGCCTTCCCGTGGCGCACGACGCTGACCCAGAGATCGTGCGACAATGCCGCCGCGCCGGAGAGCGTGAGACCCGCGACGACCGCGAGAATGGTCGCGAACGCCACCGCCGCGATGAAGCCGAGGAACGGCGTGCCGCCGAGCTGTTCGGCCAGGAGTGGTGCGGCCATGTTGCCGCCTTTGTCCACCGCTTTGATGACGTCAGGTCCCACCAGCACCATCGCCCCAAAGCCGAGGATGAAGGTCAGCAGGTAGAAGGCGCCGATCAAACCGGTTGCGTAGAACACCGACTTCCGCGCGGCGCGGGCGTCGGGGACGGTGAAGAACCGCATCAGGATGTGGGGTAGACCGGCCGTGCCGAACATGAGCGCCATGCCGAGCGAGACGGCGTCGTAGGGGTTGGCGACCTGTTTCCCGGGCGCGAGCACGGCGGCCCCATACTTGTCGGCGGCCGCGGCGAAGAGATGGGCCGGGTTGAACCCGAACTTCGCCAGCACCATGACCGCCAGGATGAACGCGCCGCCTAGCAGAAGGAATGCCTTGACGATCTGGACCCACGTGGTCGCG
>JBDTOH010000608.1:0-3634 GCA_039933355.1 Gemmatimonadota bacterium
GCGCCGCCGTCTCCGGGGCCATGCCGCCCGCAATCAAATCGCGGGTTCGCATCTCGAGGTGAAATGCGAGCTCGTCCTCGACCCCGCGCTTTGAGGTGAGCGAGCGCCAATAACGCCGCCAGCGGCCGGTATCGCTCATCGCTCTTCCCGGAGTGCCTTGATCGGATCGAGCCGGGCCGCCCGGCGCGCCGGCATGTAGACCGCGCCGAATCCGACGCCGGCCAAAAGGGCGATCGCCGCGCCGAACGTCGTGAGATCGAGGGTGCCGATGCCGACCAGGAATCGCTGGAGCACCCGGCTCGCGCCGATCGCCACCCCGAGACCGACGACGAGACCGAGTCCGACGAGCCGCCCGCCTTGACCCACGACGAGCCCGAGAACCCATCCGGGCTCCGCACCTAACGCCATCCGGATTCCGATCTCGCGGGACCGCTGCGCCACTGAGTAGGCGAGGACGCCGTAGAGCCCGAGCGTCGCCTGGATCAGCGTGAGCGCGCCGATCGCGCCCGCGAGCAGCGCCGCGAACCGGATAAACAGAAACGTGACGCTCTCGCCCACGTGGCGATCCATCGTCATCACCGCCTGCGGTGTGATCTCCGGATCGACCGAGTTGATCGTCGCGCGGAGGTCCGGGATGAGACCGTCCGGATCGCGCCCGCGTGTCTTTATGAGGAGAATTCGGTTGGCCGGCGCATCCTGTGTCGTCGGCAGGTAGACGAACGGCCGGGACTGCTCGTTGACGAAGATGTAGCGGCCGTCCGCCGCGACGCCGACGACCTGGACCGGCGGCCCGTCGCGGGAGGTACGGAAAACCCGACCCACAGGATCCTTGCCCAGCCACAGTTGCTTCGCCGCCGTCGCGTTGACGATCGCGACCCGGGGCGCGACCGAATCGTCCGCCGCCGAGAAAGGCCTGCCGCTCCGGAGCGGAATGCCGAGGACGTCGAAGTAATCGGCGGAGACCCAGTTGGACAGGATGAGCACATGGTCCTGGCGGGTGCTCTGCAGCTCGGGCGAGTCGGCATAGACGTCCACCGCCTCGTTGCCGAACGCCTGCAGCGGTACGATCGTGGCCCAGGCGGCCTTCGTCACGCCCGGAATGGCCGTCACCCGTTCGGCCAGTCGGTCGTACAGGGCGAGCGCTCGATGGTCGTCGTACCCGGCAAGGCTCGGCACGATCGAGGCCTTGAGAACGCCGTCGGGTTTGAATCCAAGATCGACCTGACTCGCGTTGCGGATGCTCCGGGTGAAGAGACCCGCCGCCACCAGCGCGACGACCGATACCGCGAGCTGAACCGTGACGAGCACGTTGCGGTGGCGATTGCCTCCGCCGGTGCCGCGGGCTCCGTCCTGCACCGCGTTTCGGAGCACACCGCGGGTTACCACAAACGCCGGGAAGAGCCCGGCAAGAAGGGCGGCGCCGAGCGCACTCAGAGCGGCGAACAGGAGGATCCGCCAATCCGGTGAGACGGTCACCCGAAGCGGGAGGCCCGGGGTGAGCTGGATCCGGCTGAGCGCCCGAATCGCGGCAACCGAGAGCATCCAGGCGAGGGCAAGGCCGCCGCCGGCCAGCACCACGGTCTCCGTGAGCAGCTGCCGGATCAGTCTCATCCGGGAAGCGCCTAACGCGTGCCGCAGCCCGAACTCGGCCCGGCGCGCGGTCGAGCGGACCAGCAGGAGGTTGGCGACGTTGGCACAGGCCACGAGGAGGACGAGGGTCGCCAGCGCAAAGAAGATCAGGGCCACCGCCGGCATCGAGCCCGCCACCGAGATGACGGGGCGGGCCTTCGTCTCCTCGTACGCGACAAACTGGAGCCCCTGATTCTCGGCCGGATGCTGGCGTTCCAGGTCCCGCGCAGCGAGCTCGAGGCCGGACCGGAGCCGGTTGATCGTCATGCCGGGCGCCATCCGGCCGACGAACTCGCCCGCCTCCGTGAAATCCGTTCGCGGATCTCGGTTCGCCCCGCCGGGCTCGAGCGCGCGGAGCGCGAAGCGGGGCACAAAGCCGTCCGGTTGGACTACGGACATCGCGCCGGTGAAACCCGGCGGAGTCACTCCGATCACCACGAACTGCTTCCCGTTGAGCCGCACCGGCCGGCCCAAGACCGCCGGGTCGGCGTTGAAGCGGCGGTGCCAGAGCGCGTCCGTCAGGACGATCACGGCCTCGTGGCGCACGTCGTCCTGCTCGTCGAAGAATCGCCCGAGCGCGGGCCGGACACCGAGCATCGGGAAGAAGTCGCCCGTGGCAGCGGTGACGAGCCCGATCTCTCCCGGCTCCTCCGGCGAGAGGCGGAGCGTGACGCTCGGAAAGGAATAGAGCGATGCCCCGGCGAAGAGGTCGCGCCGATTCCGGAGCGCGTAGAAATTCGGGTACGGGACCGCGTCCGTGACGAGACCGTGCGGTCCAGGTGTGCGCACCCCGAGGACCACGATCTCCCCGGCGTGCGGCACCGGGAGCGGCCGGAGGAGATACGCGTCGACGAGACTGTAGACGATGGTGACCGTCGCGAGGCCGATCGCGAGCGACACCGCGGCGGCCAGGGAAAACCCGGGCCGCTTGAGCAATCCGCGGATGCCGTAGCGGATGTCCTGACGCAATTCATCGAGCCACATGATCGACCTCACCCGGCGACCTCGTTGCCGTTCAATCCGTTTCAGGGACTCCCGAACCCGCTTCTGGTCGCCGAAGCGACGCCGTGCCTCGAGCACCGCCGCCGCGGGCGGGAGACCGCTCGCGATGAGGTCTCGGGTCCGCATCTCGAGGTGAAATGCCAACTCGTCGTCGACCCCGCTCGCCGACGTCAGGAAGCGCCAGTCGCGGCTCCATCGGGATCGCTCCCGCTCGGATCCGGCGCCCATCGCCGTTAGGCCTTCGCCGGCTCGGGTTGATCGATCGCCCGGAACACCGCCTTGGCGAACCGGGTAAAATCCCGGACCTCGGTCTTGAGCTGGGCCCGGCCTTTGATCGTGAGACGGTAGTAGCGGGCCCGCCGGTTGTTTTCCGAGAGGCCCCAGTCGGACTCGATCCAGCCGCGGTCCTCGAGCCGGTAGAGGGCCGGATAGAGCGAGCCCTCCTCGATCTGGAGCACGTCGCCGGTCGCGTCTTCGATCCAGCGCATGACGCCGTAGCCGTGGAGCGATTGGCGGGTGAGGGCGCGGAGGATGAGGAGGTCGAGCGTTCCGCGGAGCATTTCGACGGCAGGTTCGGGCATGCGCTACTCCCCCAAGGGTTCCTAGGGGAGAATCTAGGGTGCCTCCCTAGAAACGCAAGGGAAGGCCGACGTAAAGGCTGGATCGCCTCGTTGGACCCCGGAGCGGGCTGCCCAGATTCCTCGCTGCGCTCGGAACGACATGGTGGAAAGACGGGATCTCACAGCGCCGCATTGGCGGGACAGACAGTCGATCGACCCATCCTACTGTCTTCGCGAGGCGGGGCGGATAGCAAAGCGATCATCCCGAGGGAAGCAGAGCGACCCGAGGGACCTAAGGCGCGCTCTCGGGAGATTGTGGGTGAGGAAATGAGAGCGTGGCGAGGTCGTGATCTCGGGCTGCGCGTCAGTCGTGAGCAATCGCTCACCGCCTGATGAGCAGCCAGATTCCGCTCGCGAACCCGATGAATGTTATCGCCTGGCGA
>JBDTOH010000609.1:0-3631 GCA_039933355.1 Gemmatimonadota bacterium
GCCCAAGGTCTTGAAGTGGTCCGGACCAACGTAGTGACGGGTGATCTCGGGTGCGCGCCCCGGGCTCGGCTCCGGGCGCCCCACGATGTAGAGCGTGCTGTTTGCCGGGCCCTCGAAGGGCGCCGCCGCGTCGACCGACGCCGACACGACGCCGGGCACCGCGCTCACCCTCGCGAGCACCTGCTCGATCACGGCGGGCGCCACCGGCGCCGGATAGCGAACGTCCGAGGGCTGAATTCGAAACGTGAGCAGATTCGCGGCCTCGAATCCGCGGTCCACGTGCTGGATCCAGACCAGGCTCTTGACGAGGAGCGACGCGCCGATCGACAAGATCAGTGCGAGCGCCACTTCGGTGACGACCAGCGCGCTCTGGAGAGCAAGCCGGGATCGGCTGCCGCCCGCCTGTCTTCCCCTGAGATCGACGGTGAGGTCGAGCTTGGTTGCCCGGAGCGCCGGAACCAGCCCGAACAGCAGCGGGAGGCCGATCGCGAGGACCAGCGCGAACAGCACCACCCGCCCGTCCAGCCGGGTCGTCGCGAACTCCGCGATCTGTCCGTAGTAACCCCGCACGCCGATAGTCCGGCCCGGCGCCACCAGCCATGCGCTGAGCGCGCTCGAGAGCCCGAGCCCGCCTAACGTCCCGATCAGGCCCAGGATGGTGCTTTCCGTGAGGAGCTGCTGAACCAGCCGGCCCCGGGTCGCGCCGAGCGCGAGCCGCACCGCGATCTCGCGGCGGCGATCGATGGCGCGGCCGAGCTGCAGGCTCGCGAGGTTCGCCGCGGCGATTAAGAGGAGCAGCGCCGCCGCCGCGAGCAGGATCAACACCACCTCTCGGTTCGCCGGATCGACCCGCGCTTGGCCGACCGGGACCGCCGTCGCGGCAAAGGTCGTCGGCTCGTCCCTGTCGCTCGGGAGCGCAGCCTGGATCCGCCGCCCGAGCACGTCCATCTCCGCGCGGGCGGTCTCGAACGTAGCCGGCGGGCGGAGCCGTGCGACGACGCTGATGAAATTCTGATTGGTGGTGAGATGCTCGCGATAGCTCAACAGAGGCGCCATGGCCTTCGTCGTCCATAGCTCGGCGCGACCGGTCAGCCCCCCGAATCCCGGGGGCATTATCCCGATGACGGTGAGCTCGAGTCCTTCGACCCGAACCGCGCGGCCGACGACCGCCGAATCCCCGCCGAAGCGGCGCCGCCACAAGTCGTACCCGAGCACGGCGACCGGCCTGGCTCCAGGGATCGAGTCTTCATCGGCGGCGAAGGTACGCCCGATCAAGGGAGAGACGCCGAGCGTGCGGAAGTACGGCGCCGAGACACTCTCGCCGGTAATCCGTTCGGACTGGTCGGCTCCCTGCATGTTGAGACTCTGCGGACCAAACGAGGCGACCTCTACAAAGCTGGTCTGCATCCGCCTGAGCAGCTGGAACCGCCCGAACGACCAGCGCTGGTTGTACACCGCGCGTCCCGGCTCCGAGGCCGTGATGTAGAGCATGGCGAGACGATTGGAAGCGGGAAACGGAAGCGGACGGAGAAGCGCAGCGTAGGCGATGCTCGCGATGGCGATCGCCGCCCCCGTAGCGAGGGCAATGGTCACGACGGAGAGCGCGGCATAACGGCGGTGCTTCGAGAGCACCTGGAAGGCGAACCATAGGTCTTGTCGAAGCATCGTGGTTCTTTGGATACCGCCGGCTCAGCCCGGGTTTAGACTGACTGGAAATTCTATTTCTTCTCTTCACCACCGTCGCCGAGCAAACCGGCCTTCCCGACGAGCTGGGCCGCGAGCACGGTCTGAATGACTTGAGTGATGTTGTTCGTGGCGCTTCCGGCCGCGCTGGTGCCGTCGCTCGAGAAATTGATCATCCGTGCCTTCGCCAGCGCATCTGCGATCACCGGCGCGATGTCGGGCAGCATCTCGATCTGACGATAGCGGAAATACGCCTCACCGCCCTCTTTGATCGCGTTGTTGACCTTCCGAATGCTCTCAGCAGTTGCTTCCGCGATCGTCCTGATCTTGATGGCTTCCGCCTCGGCCCCCGCGGTCGCGGCGATCTTCACTTTCTCCGCATCGGCTCGGGCCTGCGCGATCTGGGTCGCGTCGAGCTCGGCGACCCGCTGAAGCCCCATCGACTCCTGCCGCTTCGCCTCGGCCTGGGCGACGAGCGCCGCGTTGGATGCCTTGGTCTGCTCCAGCTCGCGCTGCCGGTCGGAGATCACCCGCTCGGCCTCGATCTGTGCCTCTTTGGCTCGGCGGGTCTGAAGCGCCGCGACGATTTCGGCGTTGGCCTGCGCTTCCGCCGCGGATTGCCGCCGCCGCGCGTCGGCCACCTCGGACTGCACGACCTTGATGTTGAGCGAATTGAAGCCGAGCCCGAGGTCGGTGAGCTCGCGGGAGCATGCCTTCCGGATGATGATGGCAAGCGGATCGTCGTCGTCCTCGACTTCCCGGAGGACGACATCGCTACCCGGGCCGGATATGGGCGCCGGCAGATTCGCCTTAATGACCGGCTTGGGGGCGGTCTTCGCCGAGAAGAGCTGGTCGTGCGTGAGCAGATTGATGGCCCGGCGCCCAGAGCTCGACAACAGATCGGTGAGCGTGCTGATCTGATCGGCCTCGGGCTTGGCGAAATAGCGGTTCGCCGCGGTCTTGATCATGGTGTCGCTGTCGCCGACGGACACGATCGCGCTCGCGAGCACGCGGACCTTGATCGGGCGCGGCATGCCGGTGTCGTCGACGTCCGCCGTCTGATCGGTGATGTCGAGATCGACGTTGATGACCTTGCTCGAGATCGTCGTCCCGGTCGTGAGCAGCGGGATCTCCTTCGACTTGCCGGGGCCCCGATAGATCATCGTGCTGCCCTGAAGCCAGCTCACCAGCCGAATCGTGCCGGCCTGAACGTCTCTCAGAAACAGGGAGACCATCATGGGCAGGAGCAGCAGGACTCCGGCAACGACCCCAACGACGATCAGCGTATCCTTCGTGAACATACAGTCTCCAGTGAATTACTCGCCGAGGTAGGACACGACGCAGCGGTTCCGCACCGAGTCTACCTCTTCAATTCGGACCCGGCCGCCGGTCCGAACCCTAACGCCCATCGACCGGTCGTCGGCCGTCAACGTTCCGAGCAGCTGAACCACCTGACCGTCGAGGTCCACAGCGATCAGGCCCTGGCCCTGGCGGTCGAAATCGGTGACGGCACGAGCCTCGTCGAACACGGCCGACTCGAGCGTGAGGCCGGCGCGCGACTCGAACCGGAACAGGAAGTTCCAGATCGGCGTCACAATGAATCGTTCGAAGAGAATTCCGCCGGCAAGGGCGGCGCCGGCGAGCAGCGGCCCCGAAAGGACCGATCCGGCCAACAGACCGGTGGCCCCAAGCCCAACGAGAAAGCTGAAGATGACCCGCGGCGACAATAGGGAGAGGAGCTTGCCGTCGAGCTTGGACCCGGAAGCGTGGCCGTGACTTCCGTGGGAAGCGGCGCCGCCATGCTGGCCACCATGACCATGGCCACCGTGGCCGCCGTGCCCACCGCCGTGGCCTGCGTGACCTGCGTGACCGCCGTGATGCCCGCCCGCGAGGTCGCCGCCTTCGTGGGCCCCGCCGATATGGTGGCCGAGCCCGCGCGCCGCCATGA
>JBDTOH010000610.1:0-3615 GCA_039933355.1 Gemmatimonadota bacterium
CTTCAGGTCGTGAATGTCGGTGCAGGTGCCGAACCACTTGACCACGTTGCCGGTGGCGTCGAGCTGGGGCAGGCCTCGAACCAGCCACCAGCGGTAGACACCGTCGGCTCGGCGCATCCGGCATTCTATCGAGTAACCGGTGAGCATCGTGGTTGCGTGCGCCCAGGCCACGCGGGCCCGCTCCGCGTCATCCGGATGAAACGGCTTTGCCCATCCCAAGCCATAGCTTTCTTCGAGGGGGAGCCCGGTGTAGTCCGCCCACTGCTGGTTGCAATACACGACCCCACCGTCTGGGCGAGTTATCCAGACGATTTGGGGCATCGATTCGGCCAGCGTGCTGAACTCTTCCGTGCTCGCACGGAGCGCTTCGACCGCGCGCCGCTGCTCGGTCACGTCGGTGACGATCCCTGTTAGGCGGATCACCTCGTCCGCCGCGTCCCGAACTTGAAAGCCGCGGACCCGGATCCAGCGGATCTCGCCGCCGGGCCGGATGATCCGATACTCGGTGTCCACGCTCCGGGCGTCGCCGGTGAGCGCCGCCATGGAGGCCAGCGCGCGATCGCGGTCCTCCGGCACGATGAAATCGGACCACAGGTGCGGGTTGGCGTGCAGGCTTTCGGTCGTGCGCCCCCAGATCCGCTCGAAGGCCGGGCTCACGTAGTGGACTCGTTTCATGTCCGCGGAACGAATCCAGAAGGCATCGGTGATGTTGTCCACCACCAGATGGAAGTTCTCATTGCTTTCGCGGAGCGCGTTCTCGGTTTCCTTGCGCCCGGTGATGACGTTTGCGGATGGGACGAGAAATACGACTTTCCCGCTCGCGTCTCTGAGCGGCTGCAGGCAGAAGTCGACATCGACCATGAGATTGTTCGCTACGCGCACCACCGCGTCGTAGCGGGAGCCTTCGCCTCGAGCGGCCCGCGCGACCGTCTGCCGTATCTCGGCCTGAGCCTCCGGCGAATAGGACCACCAATCCGTCTCGTCGAAGCGCTTGCCGAGGATGTCCTCCGCCTCGAGCCCGGCAGCAGCGAGCGCCGAGCGATTGGCCTCCAGCATGACGCCCTCCGTCGTCATCAATCCCACGAATATGGATGGGCCGAGCCCATCGATGAGGTGACGCAAATGCTCCTGGCTGTGCTCCGCGATGTCCTGGTGCCGCTTGCGGTCGGTGATGTCTATGAGCACCACCACGGCGCCCGCCCGGCGGTCCTCCCGCAGCGGCGTAACCACGAGCTGGAACCAGCGCTGCTCCGCAGTCTCGGCGCCGGGACACTCAATCACGAACTTGCCCGTCTCGCCACGAAGCACCTGACGGATGCCGAGCGCGGCGGCCTCTGCCTGGCCGGTGCCAGCGCCGCGGGCGCCTCTGAGGACATCGAGGTAGTTCTGACCCAGGCAGATATCGGGCCCTTGGAGCGGGCTCGCCGTGTCGAGCCGCCGCCAGGAGTCATTGATCGCCACGATCATTCCATCGGGGTCGATCAAGGCGAGCGAAGCCGGCAACGCGTTCAGGATCGCGGCCTGGGTTTCGGCACCCTGGTGCCGGGCCGCCTCACCAACGCTCGCCGATAGGGAGGTCTTGTCGTTCATCGTTTCAGAGCGGTTCGCCTGCGTTCGCTCGGCGGACTTCCCGCCGGTGACCCGGGTTCGCGGATTGGGTCGGTTGGAACGATGGCAGGATGGCGTTTGCCCGGCTATCCCCCAAAGGAGCTAGTCACTGGACCGATTGGATTTGGTGGCGCCGAGTTGCCCGGTGTCTCATCCGGAGCGGAGCGAGCGATCCAGGTCGCGGGCTCCCGGGCTGGACGAGTAGAACCCTCGGTCGCGCTGCTGCCCCGCGATGACCTTCGTTTGCATGCCGGAGGCCCCTCATGAGCTTCCGCCTCGAGCCTAACGGTCCCTCCATCCGGCCGGCCATCGACGCGCTTCGCAATGGGTCGGGGCCGAGTCGGCTTGGCAGCCCGATACTGGCGTCCCGGACAGTCGTGTGCTATCGTCGCGAGCCTCCTCACCCGGCTCGACTATGCGTCTCCTCGTCTGCACCACGGCCGTTCTCTCCGGCATGCTCGCTGTGACCGCCTGTGAAAAGACTCCAGGCCCGGCTCCCCGTGCCGCCGCGGCGGCGGACACGGTTCCCGCGTGGCGCTGGTCGATGGACACCATCCGGACGGTGGTGAACGCGGTCCGCGCGGGCCGGAGCCTCGTCCCCACGTCGTGGCCGGGCGGAGCGCGGGTGGCGGTGCTGCTCTCGTTCGACGTGGACAACGAGACCATTCCGCTCCGGTTCGGACAGCCGACGGTCGGCGAGCTGTCCCAGGGACAGTACGGCGCGCGCGTTGGGCTGCGCCGGATCACCGACCTGCTGGCCCGCTACCGGATTCCCGCGACGTTCTTCATTCCGGCCGTGAGTCTCCTGATCACGCCCGGCATGGTCGACATGATCAAGCGCTCGGGCGACAACGAGTTCGCGGTCCATGGCTGGATTCACGAGCGGAACACCGCGGTTCCCGCGGCCGAGGAGCGCGAGCTGATCAAGCGCGCGGTCGACACGCTGACCAAGCTCACCGGGAGCAAGCCGGTCGGCTACCGGGCGCCGTCATGGAACTTCAGCCCGGCCACCATGAGCATCGTGAAGGACCTCGGGTTTCTCTACGAGAGCTCGCTCATGGCCGACGACGGCCCCTACGAGCTGATTGCGGCGGGTGCGCCGAGCGGGGTGATCGAGCTGCCGGTCGAGTGGATCCTCGACGACGCGCCCCTGTTCAGTCCGTTAGGCAACGCCTACAGCCCGCCCCGCGAAGTGCTCGGCGTGTGGAAGGACGAGTTCGACAAGGCCTATCAGGAAGGCGGGATGTTCCTGCTCACGATGCACCCCCACATCAGCGGGCACCGCTCCCGCATCGTCGCGCTCGAAGGCCTGATCAGCTATATCCGTTCGAAGCCCGGCGTGTGGTTCGGCACCCATCGCGCGGCCGCTGAATTCGTTGCTCCGCTGCTCAAGACCGCGAGCCCGTAACGGAGACTTGGCGGATGCGGGTTAACGGGCGAGAGCTGGGCGGCGCGCAGAGCTCGAGGCCCCACGATCTCGCTCAGCTCGCTCCCCGGCACGGCCGGACGGTCGAAGCAGCAAATAGAGGTCCATCCGTGTCGTTCGGCCCGTTTGCGCCCCGCAATCAGGAGTCGGTCGGCGCTCGTGAGCTCCCGCCGTTGCAGGCCGCGTTGACCCAGCCGGAGCGAAACGGAAGCGCTTCCCCGGTCTCGCTGAACGTGTGGCGCCAGGTGCAGCCCGTGTCGTTCGCGAGCAGGTGGATCGAGACCGACGTGTCGTGTGACGTGGTGCGCACGCGGTGGACGTCGTCGTGCGGCGGCAGGAGGCGGTAGCAGTCGCCGACGGCGACCGGCCGACGGCGCACGGCCTCGATGCGCCCGTCGCCGGGGCGGTAGATCTCCTCGTCCTGCCCGCCGCGGTAGAGCCCGATCAGCCCCCACGCGAGGTGGTCGTGGATCGGCGTCATCGCCCCCGGCGGCACGACGAGGCTGAACAGGCAGAGCGAGCGGTCGGCCGAGCGGTAGAGCAGCCACTGGCCGATCCCGCCGCCCATGCCGCTGCCTTCC
>JBDTOH010000611.1:0-3610 GCA_039933355.1 Gemmatimonadota bacterium
GCCGATCTCGCGAGGACGTCGGTCGTGGCGCGCTGCGTGGGGTCGCTCAGCTCACCGAATGACGGGCACAGTAGGGTCGCCAGTGGCCTCGATAGAATACGAGGACGACGCTCTGCCTACCGGGAAAGCTCGACAGCCGGACCGGCGCGCCGCCGAAGGAGGCGAGGAGGAAGTCGCACCGCTCTTGTGACATGCTGCTCCCAAGAGCGACATGGTCATGCAGATACCGAGCTTTCGCGTCGTCATACCTGCTCCCGCTGGTGAGTGGCCTGTGCCGTCATCTCCTTCCGTGATCGCGCATGCGCGACGCACGGCAAGCCGCGATCAGGCGCCTAACGCTGGCCTCCTAGAAAGCGACCCTCCCGGGCAGCCCCCACCAACGGCGAAAGCCGGCCAATGGCCGTCCTCTAGGCTCGATGTGGATCAAATACCCCCGGTGGCGAGACCGAGCGTAACTCCCTGTATCACCTGGTGGAGTAGTCAATCCACGCGAAGCAAAGTCCGTTGAGCCGAGGGGGGGCCGGCGTGCATCCGGGGCGCAGAACGCCCCGTCCTCACCCCACCGTCACGAAGTAGAAGGCCAACGCCAGCAGCACGTATACCGCGATCAACAACACCCCTTCGAACCACGTCGTCTCGCCGTCTTGCGCAATCGAATTCACCGCGAACGTCGCCGCGGCCATCGCCACCAGCTCGAGCGGGTTCCTGAACACCAGATTCATGGGCCGGCCCATCCAGTACGACACCAGCACCAGCACCGGCGCAACGAGGAGCGCCACCTGCACCGTGGAGCCCACGGTGATGGTCATGACCATTCCCATTCGGTCCCGCCGGGCGAAGTAGACGGCCGAGATGTATTCGGCCGAGTTGCCGAGGATGGCGAGGACGACGACGCCGAGAAAAAAGGTCGACAACCCGAAGCGCTGCGCGGTCGCCTCGAGGGCGCCCGACACGAGCTCGGCCTCCCACGCGATCGCGGCGGTGGCCACCACCAGGACCGCGAGGGAGCGCCACACGGGCCACGCCGCCGAACGGGATTCCCCGGGCTCGCCGGCATCGGGGATTGCCGCGAAAACGTCCCGATGGGTCACCAGCGTGTACACCAGGTTCGCCACGTAGACCGCAATCAGCACCACCGATACGCTCAAGCTGAGCCGTTCGTCGAGGTCGCTCGGGTTGGCCCCGGCGAGCAGGCCGCGCTCGGTGTAGTCGAAGAGGGCCGGGATCAGCAGCGCGATCATCGACAGCGTCAGCAGGCTCCCGAGCAGGCTCGCCCGCGCGCGCTTGAAGGTCTGGCGCTCGCGGCCTCGGCTTCCGATCACGATCGCCAGCCCGAGCCCGAGGAGGCTGTTACCGATGATCGAGCCGGTGATCTGGGCCTTCACGACCTCGGGGTGTCCCGCCTCCAGCACGAATAGGGCGAGAATCAGCTCGGCCGCGTTGCCGAAGGTGACGTTGATGAGCCCGCCGATGGTGCCGCCGGCGACCCGGGCGAGCTGCTCGGTGGCCCGCCGGATCCACTCCGCCAGGGGGATGATCGCCAGGCCGGCGACGACGAAGATCCAGGCCGGCGGCAGATGGACGAGATACGCCAGCGCCAGCGAAACCGGGACCAGGAGGAGCGCGACGAGAGCCATGGCGACGCCTAACAGGGTTTCGGGGCGACCCGACCCGACCGAGGGCGCCGGCGGCGGGCGGGCACCGGCGCGATCAGCTCGCGCTTCCTCTCCCCGCCAGCGTCGCCGCCTTGGCCCAGACCCGCTCGTCGATGTTCTCGACGAAGAGCTGGAGGTGCGGGAACGGAATCTCGATGCCGGCCAGGTCGAGCGCGAGCTTACCGACCTCGACGACCTGGGCGGCGATCGGCCGCTCCCGGGCGGCGTCGCTGATCCAGACCCGGACTTCGAGATTGACGCTGGAGTCGCCTAACGACCGGGCGACGACGTCCGGCGCGGGAAGCTCCATCACGCCGTCGATCCCGCGGACCGCCGGGAGCAGCGCCGCGCGGGCAGCGGCGATCTTTTCCTTGTAGGCGATGCCGATCGGGACGACCACGCGGGTTTCGCCGTACATCGAGTGATTGATCAGCGTGTCGCCGATGATCTGGCGATTGGGAATGACGACGAACGTGTTGTCCAGGGTCCGAATCCGGGTGGTCCGCAGGGTGATCTCGCGGACCCTGCCGTAGCGGGTCTGGGTGGTGATGAAGTCGCCGATCCGGAAGGGGCGATCCCAGAAGATGAGGAAGCCCGCGATCATGTTGGCCACCGTCTCCTGGGCCGCAAACCCGAGCGCGATCCCCGCCACACCGACGCCGGCCAGCAGCGCGCTCACGTTGATGCCGAGCTGACTCGAGGCCATGACGAGCGCGAAGAGAACCACGATCCCACGGAAGAGACCGTCCACGAGCAGGGTGATCAGTCCCTCGTCGAAGGTGGCCCGGCGGAGCGCGCCGCGGAGCGCGGGCCGGGTCAATCGCAGCGCCAGCCAGAAGAGGCCGAGAATGATCAGCGCCGCGGCCAACCGGGGAGCGACGAGGATGAGCAGCGCCTGCCACTGCGCGGGATCGATGGAAAACGGAAGCCATTTCATGTCGGACTCGAGTGGGGGAAACCGAGCGCCGCCCGAACCCCGTCGTCGATCGGCGAAGGGCGGCGGAAAGCGACCTAGGATCCGCTCCGGGTTTTCTTGGGTCCGGATGCGGCGGAGGTTTCGGAAGGAAGCCCGGCTTCGACTCGGCGCAGCCGCTCGAGATCCTCCACCGAGATGAGCGCGGCAATGTCCTTACCGTGACGCTGGAGAATGACCCGGACATTCCGGAACGCGACGTCGGTGACGAGATCCGCCAGCCGCTCCCGAACCTCGGACGTCGCGGCTCGAATCACTGCTTTCTTGGCGCCCATGAAGCTCCCGTACTGCAGTGGAGAATGCCGCCGGATGCAATGTACTCGTGGGAGCTTGGGCCGAGACAGCCCGATAGGCCGCCCCCCGACCGAGGCCGGCCGGGGGTGGCCGGGACCGTTAGCCTCGAAGTGTAGAGGATACCGGTCCAACCAAACCCTGCGGATCAAACATCGGGGACGTGTACGACAGAGTCCGGGGAACGGTTTTGGGGGCCGGCGCTCCCAGGGCGTCGAGCACCGCGAGCTCGATGTCCATGGTCACGATGTCGGCGCGGAGGCCGGCGAGCGTGCTCCACGCCGCCGCCGCCGTCTTCGACATTTCGACTCGGTGCTCCGCACGCTTGGTGGCAACGACGCCGACCGGAAGAATGACACCCGCGCCGAGGTTGACGCCCAGCGGCATTCGTAGGCGTAACCGAAAGATACCGCGGCTCCTCCGCTTTGGGATCGACCAGGAAACGATCGACAACGCCGACCGAGTCGCCGGCAGGGGTGACGGTGCTTCGTAACGCGTCCACAGTGGTATGTACAATCTGTACAAAACGTACCATTAAGTCAAGGTCGCTCTTTCGGGCCGAGCGGGCTGAGCCACCAGCCAGCCTCGAGGAGACTCGAATCGGGCCGGCGTGATTCCCCGCACGGCCCGACCTGGATACAATTAGCCGATCGATTTCCCCTGCCAAGAAGAACCGATGCCCGTCCTCCTC
>JBDTOH010000612.1:0-3605 GCA_039933355.1 Gemmatimonadota bacterium
ATACAAGAGGACGGATTTCCGCACGCCGGAATGTTGCGACGGCGGTGCCGGGGCGCCAGAGATCGGGCGAGGTGTTGGTTGCACCGAGGCTAGACCCGCGGCGGCAGGGGCTCGAACTGTTCGCGACGGAGTGCTCCCGGCAATTCGAGCAGGTACCCGTACGAGAGCGCCGCCACCCGATGCTCGGTCGGAAGGACATGAGCCTCGATTCTGTCGGCAAGTCTGACCCAAACTGCTTGATCGTCGCGGCCGGGAGAAACCTCGACGCGCACCACGCTGCCCGGAGGCAGCTGGCAAGAAAGGATTGGGCATCCCGAGCGGGGCGGAGGTCATGCCCAGTCAATTCGACTACCGATCGCGAGCGGAGAAGGGTACCGAGACCCGGTAGGCGATTCCGGCGGCTGAACCGGAGCCCAGCCCTTCGATTGCGGTGACGATGATGTCGATGAAATCGCCGACGAGGTCAAAGGCACTGATCATGGGCTCGACATCCCGTGCGACCTGAGGTGTTCAAAGAACTTAGCACGCAACGGCCGAACGGGACGACGGTCACAACGCGGCGGCTGATCGCGGTATCCATTGCGACGAAGACGCGGGACCTGGAGCGGCTTGGCTCAGGGGCCGGACCGGCGGTAAGCTGGATCATTCAAACTTGGCGGGAGGCACGATGAGGGCTGGCCAACGACCGGGCGCGCGGCGTCAGGTTCCTTCGAACAACGGAGCAAGGCGGAGGAACCCAGCTCCGGCGGCGCTTTGGGGCGCCCTGATGGTGGTGCCGACGCTGCTCGGAGCCCAGGTCCCGACCGACAATCCGCTGCGGACCCGCACCGACAGTCTGGTCCACGGGGCCGTGACCGAGTTCTTCGCGAGCGCCTGCCGAGTCGGGCTCACGATGGCGGTGTCGGACCACGATGCGGTTCGATTCTATGACTACGGGTCCACATCGAGGGATCGGGCCGAGCTCCCGACTCGCAATACGATCTACGAAATCGGGTCGATCACGAAGACCTTCACCGGGTCCCTGGTGGCGAAGGCGCTGATCGACGGACGGATGAAGATCGACGCCGACATCCGGACCTATCTCACCGACCGGTACCCGAATCTCGAGTATCGCGGCCACGCCATCACGCTCCGGCAACTAAGCACCCATCAATCCGGGCTCGCCAATATCCCGGCCTATGACTCGCTCTTCAAGCATCCGAATTTCGAGACCCTGCCCTATCAGGTGATCGAGTCGGAGCGAGGATATAACCGGGCCCGAATCCTCGAAGAGCTCCATCAGGTCAAGCTCGACACGGTACCGGGATCGATCGAGTTCAAGTACTCCAACACGGGAACGAAGATCGTCAGCTTCGCGCTCGAGAATGTCTACCAGATGTCGTTTGCCGAGCTGATCCGGCGCTACATCACGGGACCCCTCGGCATGACTAACACGACGCTGACCATCGCGCCGGGCGACAGCGGCCGGGTCGCGACGCCATACGGGATCAGCGGGAAGAAAATGCCGAACATCCGGGACAACCTGGGCGCGGCCGGCGGGATCCGATCGACCGCGACCGACATGGTGAAGTATCTCGGCTGGCACCTCCATGAGCGCGATCCAATCGTGATTCGAGCCCACCAGCCGCTGGTCGGCAACCCGAAGTCGGGGCGCGGGATCAACTGGTGGATCGACACGACCTCATCGGGGTCGAGACGGCTTGCGATGAGCGGCGGAGTGTTCGGGATGTCGAGCAACCTGGCGCTGTTTCCGGAAGGCAAGATCGGCTTGATTCTGATGACGAACGAGGGGTGTCTCGATTCTCAGGGCGCGCTCGGGAAGGTGGCGGAGCGGGTGTTCGACGGGCTTCACGCCAAAGGACCGCGATGATGGTCCGCTATTGATCCGGATTGCGACTTGCCCACCTTGCGTCTCATGCGTGAGCAGTCAAGGACATGGGTAACAAAACAGTCTAAAGACATAGGTAACACTCGTTAGTGGTTGCGCCGTCGGTGACCCGTGAATGTCTTCGATCACGTAGGTCCGTTCGTGGAAGCGGCCGAGGCGGAGCGGGCCGAAGTAGACGTCCCATTCACCGTCATCGATTTCCACCAAGCCGACGGACTCGCTGCCGAGGGTGTGGGCGACGTGGACCCAGCGTGCGTCCCACCGAATCCCGCCGTTGGTGCTGACGCGGCGGACGGCGTAGTGTCCCGGATACTCCACCGGGGGGAGCCGGGCCGGATAGGGACGCGGGGACGGCGTGTAGTACGACGCCGGCGTGGCATCGGCGAGGGTTTCGTGCGGGCGCACCGTGTTGAATTCCGCTCGCCAGGTGTCGAACCGGCGTTGCTGGGCACCGCGGGTCGCGCGCGGCGGGCGGGCGGTGTCGCGCTTCAGGGTCCGGTGCATGCGCTCGTGCCGTCCGTTTTGCTGGGGCGAGGCGGGCTCGATGAGATCGGGGAGAATCCCCAAGCGGACCCACCAGACCGAGAGCGGCGACAGGCGGGCGAGGGCTTGGGTGGCGAAGGGGACGCCGTTGTCCGACCGGATCCGGATCGGCAGGCCGAATTCCTGGAAGGCGCGGAGGAACACGGGGGCTCTCGGCGCAGCGGGTACTGGTGAGGGCGCTACAGACCAGGAGCATGCGACTGTACCCGTCCGCCACGGTGAGCGGAAAGCACGGGACGCCATCGCCGGTCGAGAACTGGCCTTTGAAATCGGCCGTCCACACGCCGTTAGGCGCATCCATCGGCGCTTGGGGACGGCCGGGATGCCCCGGACGACGGACGCGCCGCGGGGAGACGACGAGCCCGGCGCGCGCGAGGTGCAGGGCGATGGTACTCCGCGCTGGCCAGGGGGCCGTCGGGAGTTGCTGCCGCACGACGCGCAGCAATGTCCGCGGGCCCCAGGTCGGGTGGCGTCCCCGCGCCGCGAGCAGGGCCCGCACCAGCTCGGGCGGCGTGGCGGTCGGGGACGTCTGCGGCCGGCGCGATCGATCGTCCAGGGCGGGAAGCCCGCCCGCCTCGAAGCGGGTCAGCCACTTGTAGCCGGTCTTGCGGTTGATGTGATAGGCGGCACAGAGCTCAGTCATCGGCGTGGCGCCGCTCTGGACGTCTTGAACAAACTGGCGACGGAGATCCATGGTTGACTCCTCGGACCATGGCATCGGCTGCTCCCTGGGGAAAGCCGAAACCTGGCGAGAGTGTCACCCATCTCCTTGGACTGTTCTGTCACCCATGTATTTAGACTGTACCGGCTTGAGGTCTAACCCGGAGTTGCTGCCGACTAGACCGCTTCGCGGCCTCGCAGCAGAACTACCTTCGTTAGGCCGACAGACTTCTTCATCGGGCGCGTAGCACTCAGTCAAGATCGACGAACGTGAGTTGCGAGCGCGACGCTCAGCGCGAGCGCTGCTCTTGCCCTCGAAGGTCAACGACCTTGACGCCCTCACCGGCGACGAGTTATGGCTTCGTGCTATGGAACAAGGCGCACGGAAAAATCAATACGAAGTACAGGAGACCACCATGCCCGCCCGCAAGCCAGACAAGACTCCCAAGCCCCCAGTCAGGAAACCGGCCAAGCGCACGGCGGCACAAGGCAAAGTCGCCACGACGCTGCCGGA
>JBDTOH010000613.1:0-3596 GCA_039933355.1 Gemmatimonadota bacterium
GTGAGGCGATGAAACCACGATCCGGCGCCGGTCGTCGTGAAAGGTGGGCCCTAACGCGATGATCGTCGACCCCACCACCGAGAATCAGGCCCAGCGCCCATGCCGTTCATTCTGCTCATCGCGCTTCATTCGGTCCAGGCTCCGCGGTCCACGGCCGGAGCGCGCGCGCCGGTCGTGCTCACGAATGTGACCGTGATCGACGCGACCGGTGCCCCACCCAAGCCGGGAGTCACGGTCGTCATCGCAAACGGGCGGGTTCAGACGATCGGCCGGCAAGCCGAGGCACCCGCGGGAGCGCAGCGGGTCGACGGGACCGGCAAGTACCTGATTCCGGGGCTCTGGGATATGCACGTCCATCCCGATGACCCGGAGATCTATCCGGTCAATCCTCCGAACGACGAGAAAAAGTATCTGCTGCCACTCTTTGTGGCCAATGGAGTCACGGGCGTCCGCGACATGGGCGGCGACTTGGATCTCCTCAAGTCCTGGCGTCGATCGATCCAACAGGGCGAGTGGTCCGGACCGCGGCTCGTAATCGGTGGCCCACTGGTAGACGGCCCCAAGCCCATGTGGCCCGGATCGGTCGCGGTAGGCACGCCGGAGCAGGGCGTGCGCGCTGTCGATTCGTTACTGCAGGCGGGCGCCGATTTCATCAAGGTGTACTCGTTGCTGCCCCGCACAGCATACTTCGCGATCGCTCGGCGGGCGCGGGAGCGTGGCGTGACCTTCGCGGGCCATGTCCCCGAGACGGTTACCGTCGAGGAAGCATCGGACTCCGGCCAGAAGAGCGAGGAGCACCTCCTCAACGTCGTGCGAGACATGGGCAACGTCGATTCGGCACGGGCGGCCGCAGGGGCCGCGACCAGCCCCGATCGATACGCTCGCTATGCCGCCATGAACGATGCGCTTCTCGCGACGTGGGACGGCGCCAAGGCGGCGCGCTTGTTCGCGAAGCTCGCGCGGAACGGAACCTATCAGACGCCGACGCTCATCAACTGGCGCACGAACGCGTGGGCCGGCGAGCCCGATCCGGAATGGATCGAGTGGCAACAGTACCTCCCAGCCTATCTCCGCAAATGGTGGTCTCCCGCGGAGAACGTTCATCTCCAGGATCAGTCGCCGGTCCTGACCACAACGTCGCGGAAGCTGTTTGCCAAGTACCTCGACATCGTGCGACAGATGGACGCCGCCGGGGTGCGGATGATGGCGGGGACGGACATGGGTGGGAATCCGTTCTGCTTTCCAGGCTGGAGCCTGCATCAGGAGCTCGAGCTCTTCGTGCGCGCCGGCCTCAGCCCCATGAAGGCGCTTCAGACCGCGACCAAGAATCCCGCCGATTTCCTCGGCATCTCCGATTCGCTCGGCACGATCGAGCGAGGCAAGATCGCCGACCTCGTGCTCTTGGACGCCAATCCGTTGGAGAACATTCGGAACACCATGCGAATCCGAGCGGTGATCGTCGGCGGGCGGTTCCTCGGACGAGCCGAGCTGGATCTCCACCTCGCCGCCATCAAGGAACACGTGCAGCGCTGACTCATCGCTGATGAACAGAAGCCGTAAGTTCCGTGATCGACTTTTTCCGCTGTCAAGGATCCTCGTCGAGCGCTCAGTGTTGCGGAGTCCCGGGTTCTAGACCACGTTGTACCAATGCCCACAATACAGAGCTCGCTCACGGCGGTCGCAGACGCGATTGTCGCCTGCAACCGTTGCGCTCGCCTTCGCAACTATTGCACTGCGGTCGCCGAGGAGAAGGTAAAGCGCTACCGCGACCAGGAATATTGGGGAAAGCCGGTGCCCGGCCTCGGCGAGCCGGCTGCGCGCCTGCTGGTCGTTGGCCTCGCTCCCGCTGCGCACGGCGGAAACCGGACCGGCCGCGTTTTCACCGGGGACTCGAGCGGCGACTGGCTCTACGAGGCGCTCCATCGCTTCGGCTTCGCGAACCAGCCAACCTCCGTCAGCCGTGACGACGGCCTTCTCCTCACCGACTGCTACGTGAGTGCTTCGGCGCGATGTGCTCCGCCCGACAACAAGCCTCTCCTCCGTGAGCTCGAAAACTGCCGTGGGTACCTCCAAGCCGAAATCAAGCTGCTCACGCGAGTGCGTGTCGTCGTCGTACTCGGCCGGATTGCCCACGAGCACTACCTCAAGGCCGCGGGGTGGTGGGAGCGGTTCGCACCGGTGGAGCGGCCGGAATTTGGACACGGCGCGCGGTCTCCTCTCGCCGATGGGACGATGCTCTTGTCGTCGTATCATCCGAGCCGGCAGAACACGCAGACCGGCCGGCTCACCAGGGCTCGATGGCACTGGATTTTCCGAACTGCGCGCGAGCTGCTCGATCAGTCCGAGACCACGAGCTCGGTCGAGTACCGTGATCCCGGGGAAGAGCAGCAGCCGAGGGAGCTGGTCGGTCAGATCGCGAACCCCGAGGATTAAATCCCTCGCGTTGGTCTCTCGGCGCCTAGATTCGTGCTGCGCGGGCTGGTATCGCCGCCGCGATGTGCTTCGCCGTGTCGGTGTAGTGCCGGAGCCGAGTCACCTGGCCGTGCTCGTTGAACGTCCAGAGGTGTAGCTCCTCGTCGCGATAGTGGTTTCCCGTCGGCACCCTTGCGGCGAGGACGAACTCGACCGCGACCTGATTGCCGCCGCCCTTCCCCCGCGGTGCTTCGTAGATCTTGGTGACGGTGGCGCGGTTGTCCGACATGGATCTGCTCCGGTGTTTGGGCTCGATAGACGACGCCGGAAACCGTGATTTGGATGGCGCGGGTTTGGACCTGATCGATGAGCGGGAGGACTGAGAGAATGGAAGCGCCAAGCCTCGCGGTGATCGGCGCCGGCGGGACTCAGGCCGGCGCGATGCTCGAGGTCCTCGTCAAGGTGATCGATCCGCGCACGGTCCTCGCGATCGACCGGCGCTGGGCACCGGCCGCACGCGCCCGGCTCGAACGCCTGGGAGTGACGGTTCTGACCGGCGACATCGTCCAGGACCGGGCGAATCTCGTTGATCGTTCGATGGGCGCGCGGCTCGTGGCCAACCTGGCGGGTCCGGCCTATGTGGTCGCGCCCGCGGCGTTCGACTACACGCTCGACCTCGGCGCCGACTATCTCGATATCACCGACGACATCGATGCGACCGCGGCGCTTCTCGCTCGCGGCTCCGAGGCGCGCGCTAAGGGTATCGCGGCCCTGATCGGAATGGGCTCGGCACCGGGGATGACGAACATCCTCTGCCGGCTCGCGCTCGATGCGTTAGGCGATGCGCCGGACCCCCGGATCGACCTCGCCTGCAGCGTGGACGCCGCCGACCTCACGCCGGCCTCGCTCCGCCATTACTTCCATTGCCTCGCGACCGCCCTCCCCGGCCGGACCGGGGTGCCCACGTGGGAGGAGCTCGAGCCCGAGCAGGTCGACTTCGGTGCGCCGGTCGGTCTGCTCACCGCGCTCACGCTCGGCCATCCGGAGCCGCTGACGCTGCCCCGTTTTACCCGCGTGAAGACGGTCACCAACAAGGGGGCCATCGCGCCTAACGAAGTATCCTATCTGATGTGGCTGCTCGCGCGGTGCACCAACTACGGGGTCGGGGAGGCCGAGCTGTTCCG
>JBDTOH010000614.1:0-3587 GCA_039933355.1 Gemmatimonadota bacterium
GCCGGCGCGAGGGTGAAAGGCGCGCGTGAGCACCCGCGCGACATTGGTGTCGACCGCGGGCTCGGCCAGCTGGTAGGCGAACGAAGCGACCGCGCCGGCCGTGTACCGCCCAACGCCGGGTAGCGTCCTGAGCAGATCCACGTCGGCGGGAAGGATGCCGTCATGCTCCTTCACGACCGCCTGCGCGAGCCGGTGAAGATGGGCGGCTCGTCGGTAGTAGCCCAATCCGTCCCAGCTCTCGCGGACGGCGCTCGGGTGAGCCTTGGCCAAGTCGGTGACGGTCGGATAGCGCTCGAGGAAGCGGCCGTAGAAGTCGATCACCCGTGAAACCTGGGTCTGCTGCAACATGAATTCGGAAACCACGATCCGATACGGGTCACGCGTCTCGCGCCAGGGAAGGCTCCGTCCCGAAGCGCGGAACCACGCCAGCAGGCGGCGCCGAAAGGTACGGATTAAGGTCTTGTCCGGGGTGGACTTCGGTGGCATGGGGGGGCAAGATACATGGGCACGCCGGGGTGGGCGAACGGGGCGGCCGCGAGCCGCATCAAGACTGGGGAGACATGGCACTGATACTCGCTATCCCGCGCGCAGCCGGTAAGTTCGCCCTCGGTGGCCTGAGCCACATGGGCAGGATCAGCCTCATGATGGTCGAGATGATCCGCGGCTTCAGGGAGTGGCGCATTTGGCTTCCCCGGACCATCGAAGAATGCGCGAACATCGGCATGGGCAGTCTGCCGATCGTCCTGTTGATCTCCGCGTTTGCCGGGGCGGTTACCGCGTTCCAAGCGGGATACCAGTGGCAGAGCAGCCTCCCCGTCTACATCCTTGGCACCCTCATCGTCTCGAACATCGTGCTGGAGCTCGGCCCGGTGCTGGTGGGCCTGGTGCTCGCCGGCCGGATCGGTGCGCGGTACGCCGCCGAGCTCGGTACGATGCGGGTGACCGAGCAGATCGACGCTCTCGAGAGCCTGGGACGTTCCCCGGCCTCGCACCTGATCATTCCGCGGGTGCTCACCGGGTTCATCATGCTCCCCATCCTCACCGTCATCGCGAACGTCGTCGCGGTGGTGGCGGGGTGGTACGCGGTGAAGCAGGTGCTTCCGATGACCGACGAGGACTTCGCCTATGGGGCGCAATACTACTACCGGTCGTTCGACGGCTACTACTCGGTGATCAAAGCGTTCTTCTTCGGTGGCGCGATCGCGATCATCTCCTGTTACATGGGGTTCAATACCAAGCAGGGGGCCGAGGGTGTGGGTAAGTCCACCACGGGGGCGGTGGTGGCGAGCTCGGTGCTGATTCTCCTGCTCAACGCCTTCCTCGCCAAGGTGCTGCTCGACTAATGATCGAGATCGTGAAGCTGAAGAAGCGCTTCGGCGAGCAGATCGTTCTCGACGGCGTCGATTTCACCGTCCAGGACGGTGAGACCGTCGCGCTGATGGGACCATCCGGCACCGGCAAGAGCGTCCTCCTCAAACACATCAACGGCCTGCTTCATCCCGACTCGGGTAAGGTGCTGGTCGACGGGCAGGAAGTGGGCAGGCTAAAGCGGCAGGAGCTCGCCGAGCTCCGGACTCGAATCGGTTACGTGTTCCAGAACGGTGCGCTGTTCGATTCGATGAGCGTGTTCGAGAACATTCGGCTCGGCTTGAGCGACGAAACCAAATTCTCCGACAAAGAGTTCTACGAGCCGCGAGTGCTCGAGTGCCTGCGGCTGGTCAACCTTGTGCCCGAGACCGGCGAGAAGTTCCCGGCCCAGCTCTCGGGGGGAATGCGGAAGCGGGTTGGGATCGCGCGTGCAATTGCCGGGTCGCCCAAGTACCTGCTCTACGACGAGCCGACCTCCGGTCTCGATCCGGTCAATTCGGACATCATCGATAACTTGGTGATGAGCCTGTCGGAGAACTTGGGGGTGACCAGCGTGATGGTCACCCACGACGTGCGGGGCGCGTTCAAAGTGGCCAACCGGCTCGCGCTGTTGAGCGAGGGGAAGGTCGTTCTGCAAGGTACGCCGGAGGAGTTCCACGCCTCCCAGATCGATGTGGTACGGGCATTCCTCGAGCGGGACTTCGAGCCGCAAAACGCGGCGTGAGCGGATCGATATGGACCTGCATTACAAACAAGAAGTCCGGGTAGGCGCCCTGCTCCTCGTGGGCATCGGGCTGTTCCTTGCCGGAACCATGTGGCTCCGCGGGAAGAGCTTCTCGAAGGAGCCCACCATTCCGGTCCAGTTCGAGGACGTGGGGACCTTGAAGCGCGGGTCGCCGGTCAAGATCTCCGGTGTGACGCTCGGGAAGGTCACGGACATAGAATTCCGTGATGTGGGGAACGTGCTCGTCAAGATCACCCTGGAGAAACAGATCAAGCCCAAGACCGACGCCAGCGCCGTGCTCGCCACCGTCGGGCTCGTGGCGGACGCCGTGATCTACTTCAACCCCGGCACGTCCGCGCAGCTGCTCCCGGCGGGGCAAGTGATCAAGGGCACGGCCGAGAAGGGCTTGACCGGGATAGGGACCGACCTCGCGGAGCAAGCGAAGCAGACGCTCAACAACGTCCGGGATCTCACCGGAAAGCGGCTCGCGGACGACATCCACGAGACGATGGTCGTAATGCGCCGGCTGATGGCGTTCTACTCCGACAGGAAGGAAGGGCCGACCGCGGAGATCCAAGGGAGCTTGCAATCGCTCCAACGGCTGAGCACGCGCCTGGATTCGACCCTGGCGCAGGCGGAGCTTTCAAAGACGCTCCGCCGGAGCGACACGCTGATGACCAGCCTGACGGTCGCGAGCGATCAGATGGCGCGGGTCGGCCAGTCCATCGATTCGGTCCTCGCCAAGATCAACAACGGCACCGGAACGATGGGTAAGCTGGTCACCGATACGACGCTCTATCACGAGCTCCGGGAGCTCACGATTTCGGTCAAGGGGTTCATGGACGAATTGAAGAAGAATCCAGGCAAAATTCCCATTCAAGTCAAGATATTCTGAGGGTTCTCGCCCGCTGACATGCTCTCCGTCACCTTCCTCGGCACCGGCGCCGCTTGTCCCACCGTGGACCGAAACGTCGCATCACTCGCGGTCCATCGCGAAGGGGAGATGCTGCTGATCGATTGCGGTGAGGGCACCCAGCGCCAGATGATGCGCTACGGGGTCGGCTTCGGGTTCAAAGAGATCTTCTTCACCCACTACCACTCGGACCACCTGCTCGGCGTGATCGGGCTGTTCCGGACGATGGGGTTGCAGGACCGGAAGGAGGGAGTGACGCTCTACGGCCCGCGCGGGGCTCAGCGGATCTTGAGCGGCGCTCTCAACGTCGGGATCGAGCGGACCAAGTTCCCGGTGGAGATCGTCGAGATCAAACCGGGCGACCGTCTCAAGCGCCCCGGCTACGACATTGTCGTCTTCGAAACCGAGCACCGGACCGACACGGTGGGTTACGCCATTGCCGAGCACGACCGGCTCGGCCGGTTCGACCCGGACCGGGCGCTGGCGTTAGGCATTCCTGAAGGGCCGCTGTGGGGCAAGATCCACCGGGGCCAAAGCGTAACGCTGGACGACGGGCGGGTGATCACGCCCGAGACGCTTGTC
>JBDTOH010000615.1:0-3583 GCA_039933355.1 Gemmatimonadota bacterium
TGGCGGTCACGCTCGGCGAGGGAGAGCAGGATGTAGAACCAGTGGCGTTTCATCGTGGCCGCGGGCAGAGGTCGAGTCGAGTGACCGGAGCTATTATATCAACTAATACAATGGAGGGCAAATCCTGTTCTCCATTCCCCATTTCCAATCCGTAGTCCCAGTCCCCAGTCCCCAGTCCCCAGTCCCCAGCTCCTGGCCCCTGTTCCCCCTCCCCAGCCCCCGGTGATAGCTTCGAGAGACGGCTCCGGAATTTCACGTTTCACGCTTTCGAACGAGTCATGCGATGGCTACGAAGCATCGGTACGTCGCTGCCCGTCTCGGCGTTGGTGCGGTTGCCCGCCGTTTGCGGTCATCGATGCCCCACCTCCTGGCCGCATCCCTACTCAGCGGCACGATCGCGGCACAGGAGCCGGCAACGGTGGAGGTAGTGCCGGCCCGCGCGGCAGCAGTCTCGGGCACGACGACAAAGTTCCGTGCGATCGTGCGCGACGCGGCCGGAAAGGTCATCGATCAGGCCCAGGTCGTCTGGTTTGCCGTGCCGTACGACGTCGCGAAAGCGGACCGCGAAGGAACGGTGACGACCTTTCGGCCGGCCCAAGTGACCGTCTTTGCCCGAGCCGGACGGCTGACAGGAACGGCCCGGCTCGACGTCGCGGAGCGCCCGCTGGCGAAGCTTACGGTCAAAACGGCCGAAGGAACCACGACGGTGGTCGGTGGAGTGTTGCAGCTCGATAGCCAGGGCGCGACCCAGGTGGGCGATTTGCTCGAGGATGTCGCCGTCCAGTGGCGATCGCTGACGCCGGCGGTGGCGACGGTCAGCCCGAGCGGCCTGGTGACCGGACACGCCCAGGGCACCGCGGGCATCGTGGCGGAATCCGGAGGCGTCACCGGCGAGATCCAAGTAACGGTTCGGCCGAACCCGGTCCGTTCGATTACCATCGCCCCTCCGCCGACCCAAGTGCGCGCCGGCGACGTGGTTCGCCTCTTCGCGACGCCTTTGGATGGGCGCGGGGGAAAGGCTGACCCTGAGCTGGTCCGATGGAGCGTGCGGGGCCGCGGCGCTGTGGTGGAGCCGAACGGCCGGTTCGTGGCGGAGCGGCCGGGGGCGTATCCGGTGACGGCCTCCGTCGGCACCACCGCGGCGACGACCTCGATCCGGGTAGTGCCTCGCGCCGAACACCGGCGCATCGAGCTGATCACCCGGGTGCGGCTACCGAAGGATTTCCAGGTGGGTGAGATCTGGCCTATCGGCGACGCCATCTACGTCTGCTCGAACCAGGGCCGCGTCTATGTGTTCGACATCCGCAAGCCGGAGGCGCCGGTCCTCACCGATTCGATCATGGCGGACGCTCGCAGCATCAACGACGTCAGCACTACGGAGGACGGGAAGATCGGCGTGCTCACTCGCGAGGGTGCGAGCAGCCGCAAGAATGGACTGGTCTTCTTCGACGCTTCCGACATTCATCACCCGCGGGTGCTCTCGGAATTCACGGAGACCGTGTCGGGCGGGGTGCACAGCGCCTTCATCTATCAGCATTACGTGTTCGCGACGGACGATGCGACCGGCTCGCTTCGGATCATCGATTTCGGGGATCCCGTGAACCCCCGCCAGATCGTGCGCTGGGAGATCCCCCGTGAGATCTCCGAAGCCCTGCCCGGCATGAAGCCCGAGCGCTATCTGCACGACGTGTATGTAAAGGACGGGCTGGCTTATCTCGCGTATTGGCGCGACGGGCTGGTGATCCTCGATGTCGGACAGGGCATCAAGGGCGGAACGATTCAGGCTCCCAAGCTCGTGAGCCAGTTCCGCTACAACTACGCCGAGCTGTATCCGCCCGACTTCATCGCCGGAACGCACGCGGTGTTCCGCGACGCGAACTACCTCTTCATCACCGACGAGGTTTTGCCGGGTACCTACAACCCGGAGGACCGGGACAAGGTCACCACCCGGGGCGTGATGCAGGTGATCGACGTGAGCGACATCGAGCGGCCGCGGAAGGTCGCCCAATACGACCCGGTGGAGTTCGGCGCGCATAACGTCTGGGTCGAGAACGGCGTGGCGTACATCGGCGCGTGGGACGGCGGCGCCAGACTGCTGGATGTGAGCGGGGAGCTGCTCGGCGATCTACGGGAGCAGGGACGGGTGATCGGCAAGCTCGATACCACGCGCCCGGATGCGTATCGGCCGAATCAGGGGTTGGTGTGGAGCACGATTCCGCACCGTGGCTACTTCTATGCCGGTGACAAAGGGACCGGTCTCTGGGTCGGTCGCCTGACCGAACCGAAGCTGATCCCCTGATGCTCGGCCGGTGCTTCCTCTTGCTGGTGCCTCGGCGTCATGCGTTGCCTCGGATGCGGGTCTCGAAACTAGCGTTGGGTCGAGCGGCAGCGCGGTCTAGTCGCGCGCCAGCATCGAGATCAGCCGCGACATCTTGTACGCAGCGACTGCATCGGGGGCCCGGTACCTAACGGTCACGCCGTCCACCCGCTCCATTCCCGGAACGAACATCGCGTTGTCGGCGTAGGAGGCGTTGCTGAGCTCGATCTCGAGTGTGATCGGCGCGCTGATCGACACCGGCGCGATCTCTTTGCGACGGGCAAGACCGGCCTTGACGCCCGCCGCGATCCGCTCCCGCGCGACCAGCGGATGCATGGTCTTGGCCGCGCTGAACCCGATTCCCTCCTTGACCGCCAGAGCCTCGACGCCGGGAAAGAACCGTCTCGCCTCCTCGGCAAAGGCCTTGTCGCCCGAGACGAACACGACGGGCACCTTGTAGTACCCCGCCACCATCCCGGCCGTTCCGTACTCGCCGACCTCGCGCCCGTTGAGCCGGACGTGGCGGAGCGCGAGAGTATAGGTGTGCCCTATCACCGCATCGATCTGATTCGCGTTGCCATGGAAGCCGATGAACATCGCCGCGTCGAAGCTCGCGTCGATGCCCTCGATCATGCCGAGCGGCGTGGGGCGTCCGGAGATGAGGGTGGCGCGCCGGTCGATCTGATCGGCGCGGAGGTTCGTGTGCGAGCCGTGACCGTCGTTCACTACGACCTCCGTGGCGCCGGCATCGAACGCCGCGCCGATCGCCGCGTTGACCTCGGCGAGCATGAGCGGACGGGCCCACTCGTAGTCCGATCCGCCGCCCTGGGCAAACGACACGATCCCGGCGATCCCCTCCATGTCGGACGTGATGTAGACCTTGAGCTTCTGCTGAGCGGCGAGCGCGGGCGCGACGAGCGTGAATGCGAGCGCGAGGCGCAGAGTGCTGAACATCCGGTGGCTCCGTTGGCGGTCGAGGAAGGTAACCAGGGAGAGCGGGAACTGGGGACGGGGGTCGGGTCTTTGGGGCGGTGAGGGCGGCGTCCGGCGGGTTCCAGCCTCCCGCCGGACGCGTGAGCGCTACGCTGTTGATCCCGCCAGCTCGGGCTGCTGGGTGCCCGCCGGCCTCGACGCCGTGCGGGTGAGCGGCGAAGCACGGAACTCGATCTTCTCGATCGATCCGTCGGCCGCCAATTCGAGCCGAGCATACCCCGGGTCTACGTTGTCGTGCCGGCCTTTGAGGGGGAAAGAGTTGCCGCGCGGACC
>JBDTOH010000616.1:0-3573 GCA_039933355.1 Gemmatimonadota bacterium
GGGCTGGAGCGAGGCATGGTTTGGAAGGTGGCGGGACGGCGGCAGGACGGCAAGATACCGACGGTAAGACGGTAAGACGGTAAGACGGCGTGATCGTAGCCCCTGTCCGCAGAGTCGGCTGATCCATCGCGCAATCGGAGTAACCTACCGTCTTACCGTCCTACCGTCTTACCACCTACCGCCCTACTTCGGCATCGTAAACAACCGTTTCCACCTAACGTTTGTGAAGAACGGCAGCGGTTTGTACGTGTTCGGGTCGAAGCTGAAGTAGACGACCAGGGGGCGGCCCCGGACGCTCGAACGCGGCAGGAAGCCCCAATAGCGGCCGTCGTAGGAATCGTCGCGGTTGTCGCCCATCATGAAAAACGAATCCCGGGGGACGACGAGCGGGCCCCAATTGTTTGCGTCGGGGTGGTAGCCCTCGGCATTCTCCGCAATGATGTGGGGCGCCTGCCACCGGCGCATCTGCTCGCGCGCAGCGGGGTCGGTCCCGGCGGTGGGGTCGCTCCGAACCGCCCACGGCTCGTCGATTTTCGCGCCGTTGCGATAGAGGACGCCGCCTTGCATGGCGAGCGTATCGCCGGTGACACCGACCAGCCGCTTGACGACCTTGAGACCTTCTTCCTCCACCGAATCGAAAACCAGAATGTCACCTCGCCGTGGCTCGCGAATAGCCGGCAGGTGTTTATGGGTCAGCGGAATCTCGGCGCCGTAGAGGAGCTTGTTCACAAACAGAAAATCACCGACGAGCAGCGTCTTCTCCATGCTGCCCGACGGAATCCGGAATGCTTCGACGAAAAACGTACGCAGGAAGAACCAGACGACGAGCGCGACCACGATCGACTTGGTCCATTCCCAAAGCCACCGGCCGAGAGACTTCATGGTAGCCTCGGGCAAAGAGTTTGGAGGAGGCGAACCATGGGATCAGTCCACCCAGTCCGCAATGAACAGGTTCGTGTCGTGCGCATGTTTCCCGCTACGGTTCGACGCCCAGACGAGTTTCGTCCCGTCGGGGCTCAGCATCGGGAAGCTGTCGAAATCCTCGTAGGTTGTGACTTGCTCGAGACCAGTCCCGTCGGTCTTCACGACATAGAGGTCGAACTTGCCGCTTCGTGGATTGGGATAGTTCGACGAGAAGATGATCCGCTTCCCATCGGGGAAGAAATAGGGCGCGAAATTGGCCCCGCCTAAGTGGGTGATCTGGCGTGGATTGCTGCCGTCCGCGTTGGCGGTCCAGAGCTCGACCTTGGCCGGCCGAACGAGCCGCCGGTTGAACAGACCCAGATAGTCCGCGGAATCGCGGGCGGTCACCGGGTAACCCGCCCGCCACACGATCGTCTTCCCGTCCGGCGAGAAGAACGCGCCACCGTCATAGCCGACCCGATTGGTGATCCGGCGCACGTTCCTTCCGTCGATGCTCATCGTGTAGAGCTCGATGTCTCCATCCTTGGTCGACGTGAAGATGACGGTCTTGCCGTCGGGCGAGACGGTCGATTCGGCGTTGTAAGCGCCGTTGTCGGTGAGCTGCCCGAGATCGGTACCGTCGAGCTTCGAGGTGTAGATCTCCAGATGGCCTAACGGCCAGGCGTACCCCGCGGACTGATCCGGAGGAGGAGGACAAGCCTTGTCGTGCTTGAAAGTGGAGCTGTAGAGCACCCGACTGTCGTTCGCGTAGAAGAATCCGCAGGTCGTCCGGCCCCAGCCGTTGGAGATGCGCCGCATACCTGATCCATCGATGTTCATGACGTACTCTTGGTCGCACCCTTGCCCGTCCACTTCCTGGCGTTGGAAAATCAGCATCTTCCCGTTTCGGGAGAAATACGACTCGGCGTTGTTGCCGCCGAAGGTGAGCTGGCGAATATTGCGAACATGACGCTCGCCCGAGTCCGGCTTGACAAAAACTCGGCTCGCCGGGGTCGTGGTGTTAGGAGTGTTCGACCCGCAGGCAGATGCGACCAGTAGGAAGCAGAGGGTCCCGGCGACCGATGGGAACCGGGAGCCGGGAACTGGGAATTGGGACAGCGATGCGCGGGACAAGGGAGGCTCCGTTGTTGACCAACGGGAAAGATAAGGGGGGTCGGACCGTTGCCGTCTCGCCATGCCGCCCCACATCTTTCGTGATGCCCACGCCCCGATTGGTACCGGTCGCTCCAACCCGGGGGGAGCCGGTCGCGATCGACCGGTCGCCGTTTTGGATCGGATCGTCGAACACCGGCGCGCTCAAGATCTTCCTTCCCGGCATCGGCGAGCGCCACGCCTCGATAACGGAGCGAGAGGACGGCTACTATCTCTCGCCAATGGCGGGGGCGACGCCACCGCGTGTGGGTGGCGTCGTACTCTCGGGCCCTGTCAAGCTCCAGGACGGCCAGGTCATCGAGCTCGGTCCCGCCGCGAAATACGAGTATATAAGCGGGATTCCGAGACCGAAGCCGGTCGAAGCGGAGCCGGAACCCGAATACGAAGAGGAAGGCCCGAAGCGACGGCGGCGCTGGAAGTGGCCGAAGCGCCGAGGACCGAAGCGAGCCGGATTCCCGGTCTGGGCGTATCTCGTCATCGGCATGCTCGTGGTGGGTATCGGTTATGCCGGCGTGATTCTCTATCAGGCGGCCCGCAACGCGACGCAGGTCGTTCAGGGCCCGCCTCAGCTCACCGATGTCGAGGGCCGGGTCTACGACAGCCTCATGGTCGAGGCGGGACGGTATATCGAGCGCGGCTCGACCCTCCTCGAGCTCGGCCTCAACACCGAGGCGCTGCAGGAGTTCGGTAAGGCGGTCTCGGTGTTCGACGGAACGTTTCTCGCGACCAACGAGCTGGTCAAGCCGAGCATCGAGGGATTGTTTGCCACGGTGACCAAGATCTACAAGGAGAACAAGTCCGCGATCCCTGCCGGACTCCGTAACGCGCGAGGAAAGGTTGCCGACTTGAGCACCGCGCTCGCCGCGCGGCTTCAGCCCGATCAGTTCCTCACCGCCGTCGAGACGGTTCAGACGGCGTTCGCGGCGAAGTTCACGCGGCGCTTCGAGATCACCGGCGCCGACCACGCCGAGCACGTGGCGTTGTACGGGAAGAGCGGCGCGCGCGACATTCGGGTGCGGGATCTCAAGCCGGATCAGATCGGCTTTCTGATCGATTCGTTCTCGGCGCGCGGGGTCCGGGTCAAGGATTTCTCGAAGGACGCGATTCTTCAGGCGCAGATCCAAGCGGCGCTCGCGCGCGGATGGAAGGACCGCGCAGGGACCGGGCTCCACCTGCATGTCGACCGGTTCAGAGACCGGCGGGATGCGTGGACGGTGACGAAGTAATTCGGAAATCGGAAATCGGAAGTGGGGTGGAGACGGCGCGCATCACCGACCTCGCGCTCCCCCTTTACCGCGCGTTGAGCGCTTGTGCCAGATCTGAGATCGTGGCGAATCGGTTGGCTGGGTCGGGAGCAATCGCCCGCATGACGGCGCGAGCGATGCCGCCCGGTACTTCGGCGCGGTCCCGAAGCGGAACGGGTTCGGCACCGGCGGCGATCCGGCTCCGGAGCGCGGGTTCGTCTTCTTCCCTCTGCATGTCGAACGGAAGCCGTCC
>JBDTOH010000617.1:0-3544 GCA_039933355.1 Gemmatimonadota bacterium
GGACACCTGCCGGGAATGGTTCGCGAGGGATGGTCGTGCGCGTCGCGGAGTGCCGGGTGGGTCCAGCGGGATTGGCTGCGACCGCCGCGAGATTCGAGCGTGCTCCTCCAGGGTCCGGCTTGCCTACCGACAGCCCCCGGCTACTCGCGCAGGTAACCCCAGCTGTGGAGCCGGTCCACGTCCTCGTACCACCGGTCGCCGATGTCCTTCCGATAGTACATGTTGGGGATCATGATGTTGTCGATCCGGCCGTACGCCTGCCGTTGCGCCTGGCGCATCGTGGGCCCGGTGCCGACGACGATCAGCGCGAGACCGCTGGTGCCGGTCACCAGCCACTCGCCGCTCACCAGCTTGACGTCCTCGATGTGGACGCCTTCGCGGTTCGGCTTCTTGAAGATGATGACGGCATCCTTCGAGTTGCGCAGAAACGTCTCGTGATCGGTGAACGGAAACGGCGGCACCGCGATCCTGACACCGACCTGGTACCCGGTCTTCGTCTTGACCCGGGTGACCGTCCCGTCGGCCAGCTCCTTGAGAAAATCGCCGATCGGGGTCGTCATGCCTTCCTGCTGGATGCTGATGGTCGGGTAGCCGAAGCGGGCCGTGAACTCGAGCGGATAGATCCCGTTCGAGTTGACGATGCAGTTGACGTCGATATAGCCGACGTACCGCTCGCGCCGGAGCCGGTTCTCCATCCTGCCTAACGTCGCCCGGAAGATCTTGTTGGGCTCCGACCAGAACATCGCCGTGCCCATCTCGCCGGTCGCGGGACCGATGTCGCCGGGGAACAGCTTCTTGTGCTCGAAGTTGACGCAGATCGGGTAGACGAACTCGTGCCCGTTGAAGAACGCGCCCGTCGCCACCTCCACGCCGACGATCCGCCGCTGGAGCTGGAACTCCTTGATTCGGTCGGCCCAGGCGTGCTGATAGTTCTCGAGCACCTGGAGGACATCCTCACCCTTCTCCTCTTCGCCCACGAACAGCAGCTGCTTCATGTTCTGGGCCTCCCCGCTCGGCTTGATCACATACCGGTTGGGATTGGCCTTGACGTAGGTGATCGCGTCGGTGAAGTCGGTGAAATTTTCCTGCGGGATGATCGGGACGCCGGCCGCCTTGAGCTCGGCCTGGCCGAAGGCGCGGTCGTCCTCGAGGCGATCGGAGTACGGCGTTCCACCGACGACGCTCTTGCCGCGGAGCCGCATCCGCTGGGCATCGGCCCCCATGCCGAGCACGTCGTCGAAGACGATGACGTCGGCCCAGTCGGCGTCGGCTTCCCAGTCGAGGGACTTGGGCACAAACCCGTCGGCGATCTCCCGGTCCGCTTCGGTTCTGATGAAGTATTTGACCTCGTGACCTTCCTTCACGACCTCCCAGGCGATGTCGCTGATCAGGGCGTCGTAGGAGACGAAGAGGAAGCGTGACATCGGGGCCGAGGTAAGAGGAGGTAGGAGCGTATCGGAGGACGAACGTCCGCCGCAAGGGGCTGCCTACCGGGCGGCGGGCTTTCGCAATCGGGGCGGGCGCGTCTTCCCGGCGGCAGACGGGCTCGCGGCCGGCCCTTCCGCGAGGTCCGCCCAAAGAGCTCGAAAGACGCGGCGGGCGAACTGCTCGGGCTTCTCATCGCGGGCGCCTTCGGTAAGCCAAAGCTCGCCGCCGACCCGCATCGTGCCCACCACGACCATGGCCGCGAGCCGGGCGCGGAGACCCTCTGCCGAAGTCCCGAGCCGCTCCGCGAGGCTCGCCGCGAGCAGGCGCTCGAGCCGTTCGTGCTTCGCCTGATTCCGCGCGACGAGCGCCGGGGTGTGCTGCTTGAGCCGGGTGAGCGCGATCGCCTCGTCGGGATCGAGCTGCCCGATCGCCGCCATGATCGCCCGCTCGGCGACCGCGAGGAGCGGTGTGCCGGGCGGCTGACTCGACACCGCACCGAGGAGCGCGGACTCGAACGCCTCGTGGCGGGCGAAGACCACGTCCTCTTTCGAGCCGAAGTAGTGGAAGAAGGTCCGGCGTGACACTCCGGCGGCCGCCGCGATCTCGTCCACGGTCGTGGCGTCGAACCCGCGCTTGAGGAAGAGCTTCTCGGCGGCCCGCATCAGGCGGTGCCGGGCCTCCTGCTGCTTGAGCTCGCGCTTGCCGGGCCTCGTCCCGGCGCCCTGCTTCGGGCGGGCACTCGCCACCGACGACCTCCTTGCGTATTTGCACTGAGTGCAATATTTATCTGCACTGAGTGCAAGATAACCGGAACCGGGGCGGAGTGGAGACGATGGCGAACGGCGGGGCGGTCGCGGAACGGAAGCGGAACCCGGTGCGGCGACCGGAACGAGGTGGGAGGCCGCGCGGGCCGCGCCCGCGGGCAGGTTCGGGAGCGGTGGCGATCGGGGTTCGAGTGGCCGCCTATCTCCTCCTCGCGTGGGGCACCGTCGCGGCGCTCGCGTCCGGGCTCTTCGCCGGAGCGTTAGGTGTCGTGCTCGCCGTGGCGGTCTATACCCTGATCCCGCTCGCGGCGTTCCTGGTGTGGCGGGGGTGGCCGTTCTATCCCGGGGCCGGGTTCCGGCTCGTGGTGGTGCGGCCGTTCTGGTACGTACAGCTGGTACTTCCGCTCGTCGCCGGCGCCGGTCTCATCGGGCTCGGGCTCGGCGCCCCATTCGGCGCGGCGGTGCTCGCGGGCCGGGTGCTCGCCGGCTCGGTCCTCCTGGCGGCGGTCGGCTTGCTCGGGCTCGGCTACTGGGGCTCGGCTCACCTCGTGGTGCGCCAGGTCGACGCCGGCGTTCCTGGCCTTCCGGCCGAGTTCGAGGGGCTCCGGATCGTGCAACTCTCCGACCTCCACGTCGGGCCGCACACCTCACGCCGCTTCCTCCGACGGATCGCGGATACGATCCCCCGGCTCCGGCCCGATCTCATCGCGGTGACCGGCGACATGGTGGACGATCGGGCCGAGGATGTCGCGGTCTATGCCGAGGCGCTCGGTTCGCTCGACGCGCCGCTCGGCGTGTACCTGATCCCGGGCAACCACGACGTGTATGCCGGCTGGGAAGCGGTCGAGCGGGCGTTAGGCGAAGCGAACGCGGGGACCGTGCTGGTCAACGAGGCGAGGCTGATTCGCCGGGGGCCGGCGACCATCGCCCTCGTGGGGACCGGAGATCCGGCCGGCGGCCAACCGGGCAGCTCGCGGGTCGCGCCCGATCTTGCGAAGGCGCTCGCGCTCGTGCCCAAGGGCGCGACGGTGATCGCGCTGGCCCACAATCCGGCGCTCTGGCCCGCGCTCGCCGAGCGTGGAGTGGCACTCACGCTGAGCGGTCACACGCACTGGGGGCAGCTCGCGATTCCCGCACGGGGATGGAGCCTGGCGTCGCGGTTCCTCGAGCGCTCGATGGGTGCGCACACCCGCAACGAGTCGATCCTCTACATCAGCCCCGGGACCGGATATTGGGGACTGCCGTTCCGGCTCGGCGCATCGCCCGAGGTCACGCTGGTGACCGTGCGGCGGGCCGATCGCGCCGCCGCGCAGGTCCACGCGGCGAAGGCCGCGTAGCGAGGTGGGTCGGGG
>JBDTOH010000618.1:0-3544 GCA_039933355.1 Gemmatimonadota bacterium
AGAACATCGGGCCGGCCGGCTCGATCGTCTCGAACGTGACCGACATGGCGCAGTGGCTCCGCTTCCAGATGAATGACGGCGTCGTCGGCGGGCGCCGGCTCCTCAGCAGCGACGCGCTCCGCGAGACCCACACGCCCCAGATGATCCTCGGCCGCGGTAACCCCACCGTGGGCGACTCGTCGTGGTTCAACACCTACGGCATGGGCTGGTTCGTCGAAGACTACAAGCACGAGCTGGTCTGGCAGCACGGCGGCAACACGCCGGGGATGACCGCGGCCGTTGGGATGCTCCCCCAGAAGCGCTTCGGCGTCGTCGTCCTGAGCAACATGGATCACACCGCGTTGCCGGGGATGCTGATGCGCTACCTCTTCGACCGCCACCTCGGCGCACCGGAGCGCGACTACGTCGGAGATGCCCTAACCCGTTCCGCCGCCCGCCGCCGTCCCGCCGACACCACCGCGGTCGTCGCGCATCAGCCCGTCCCGCCGCCGCTCCCGCTCGCGGCCTACGTGGGCACGTTCACGGACAGCCTCTACGGTGAAGCGACGGTGTCGATCCAGAACGGCAACCTCGAGCTGGTCCATGGGCTGCAACACGGCAGGCTCGAATATTGGAACGCGAACAACTTTCGCTGGTACAGCAACGGGTCAATCGCCGCGCTGGTCAAGTTCGTGAAATTCGAGGTGACGCCGGACGGGAAAGTGGCGGGTGTGTACTACGGCTACGGGCCGGATGTCTCACTGCTCGTCCGGAAGAGCCCAGGACGGCCGAGGTAGCTGTTCCGAGAGGGGAGGCCGGACGCGCTGAGTCCGGCTCCCTGTATGCCCCTCCCCCCGCCGCGATACGCTCTCTATACTCAGTACTGATTCCCCGCGCCGCCCGCTGCACCCCGCACCCGGAGCCCGTAGTGCTTTCGAAAGCGTCGGACTGGTCCCGGATCCAAGACCTCTTCCACAGCCTCGCCGACCGCTCCGGGCCCGAGCAGCGCGAGGAGCTCGACCGGATTTCCACCGACGAGCCCGACATTGCCCGCGACGTCCGCGACATGCTCGAGGCCGACAGCTCCGGCGCCAGCATTTTCGACCGCAGCCTCGCCGATGTCGTCCGCGGTGTCTTCGGCGACGCGGCCGCCCCGCCGTCCCAGCTCTTCGGCCCCTACCGAATCATCCGCCTCCTCGGTGAGGGCGGGATGGGCGTCGTGTACCTCGGCCACCGCGACGACCTCGATTCCGACGCCGCCATCAAGATCCTCCCCGATGCCTGGCTGAGCCCCGCCCGCCGCGAGCGGTTCCGGCTCGAAATGCAGACGCTCGCCGCCCTCGACCACCCCTCGATTGCCCGGCTCCTCGACGCCGACCGCCTGGCCGACGGGACTCCATGGTTCGCCATGGAGTATGTGGAAGGCGAGACGCTCACCGCCTGGGCTGCCAAGAATCGGCTCTCAGTCCGCGCTGTGCTCCGGCTCTTTCTCGACGTCTGCGACGCGGTCCAGCACGCCCACGAACGCGGCGTGATCCACCGCGACATCAAGCCGTCGAACGTCCTCGCGACCACAACCGGCGGCATCAAACTTCTTGATTTCGGCATCGCCACCCGCGTCGGCGAGCAGAAAACCGCCGCGCGGTCCCGCACCGGCGCCCGCCTGATGACGCCGCAGTACGCCGCGCCCGAGCAGTTCCGCGGCCAGGCCGGCGTCACGGTCGATGTCTACGCCCTCGGCATGTTGCTCTTCGAGCTGATCGCCGGGGCGTTGCCGTATCAGGTCGACGAGCGCTCCGGCGACGCGCTCCTCGAGGCGATCCGGGCCGCCTATCCGCCTAACATCCGGCGCACGATGGCGGCCCGGAAGGGGCCGCCCGGCGCGGCGATCGGCCTCAACAGCCTCTCCGCCTCCGAATGGGCCGACCTCGACGCCCTGTTCGCCGCCGCCCTCGCGCCCGACCCGGCCGAGCGGTACCGGAGCGTCGAGGCGTTCCGGGGCGACATAACCCGGCTGCTGGCGCAGGAACCCCTGGTGGCCCGCAAATCGACGTTGGGCTATCGGACCCGCAAGTTCGTCCGCCGCCAATGGCGCGGCGTCGCCCTCGCCGCGGTGGCGTTAGGCACGCTCGGCGGCGGCCTCCTCCTCCACACCAGGTCGCTCACCGCCGCGCGCGACGTCGCCATCGCCGAGGCCGCCCGGACTACCCGCCAGCAACAGTTCCTGGTGAACCTGTTCCAGGGCGGCGTCGAGACCCCGATCCCGGTCGACAGCCTCCGGCTCGCCACCGTCGTGCGGAACGGCATCCGCGAAGCCCGCGGCCTGAGCAACGACCCCACGATCCAGGCCGAGCTCTTCAACACACTCGCCACCATCAGCGAGCAGATGGGCGGCTTCGCCCGGGCCGACACCCTCTATCAGGAGTCGATCGTCCGGTCCGCCGCGCGGAACGGTCCCGAGCACCCGGAGACGATTCGGGCCCGGATCCGCCGCGCCGCCGTGCTCACCCGCCTCGACCAGGTCGATAGCGCCGAAGCCCAACTCCTCGCCCTGGAGCCGATCGTCCGCCGCGCACCCAAGGGCCACCCGGTGTCCGCGGAGCTCGACGAAGTGCTCGGCAAGCTCCTCGCGGAGCGCGGCAAGATTCCGCCGGCCATCGAGCGGCTCTCCCGCGCGGTCGCTGCGCGGAAGCAGATGGACAGCACCTCCCGCGAATACGCGGACGCCCTCCGCGAGCTCGGCAACGCGACCTACTACTCGGGCAACAGCCGCGGCGCCGACTCGCTCTTCCGCCTCGCCCTCCCGATCAATCGCCGGCTCCTCGGGCCGATGAACCCTAACGTCGGCTACCTCCTCACCAACCTCGGCATCCTCGCCTCCGTCAACGGCAACCTCGCCCAGGCCGAGACGGACCTCCGCGAGGCGATCGCGATCAGCGCGGCCTGGTTCGGCGAGCACCACTGGCTCACGGCCGGCGCCCGGATGCCGTTAGGCCAGACCCTGGTGAGGCAGAAGCGGTTTGCCGAGGCGGTGCCGTTGCTGCGGAGTGTGCTGGAGGATTATGGCCGCGAACCGCTGGTGGGGACCTCGTCGATCAACCTGGCCCGCAACGCGTTAGGCCACGCGCTGGCCGGCAGCGGCGATCGGGAGGGTGCCCGCGCCCAGTTCGAGCGCTCAGCCCGCGAGCTCCGCGCCGAGCTCGGGCCGAACCACATGAACACCATGCTGGCCGAGGCGAGCTTGGCGACGGTGCTGACGGAGAGCGGGCGATTGGATTCGGCGATTGCGATGCTCCGCGACCTGGTCCGGCGCGGCAGCGCGGCCTACGGCGACGCCCACCGCGAGGTCGCCACCTTCCGCATCCGACTCGGCCACGCGCTGCTCCTGGCGAAGCGCCCCCGCGAGACCATCGAGCTCACGACCGGGGCGCTCCGGGTCCTCGACTCCCTGAGCGCCGCCCCCACCGACGCGAGCCGAACCGCGCGAGACGACCTGGCCGCGGCCTATGCCGCCGTGGGAGACTCGAGTCGGGCGGCCAAGTATCGCGCCCCGAAGTAGGCCGGC
>JBDTOH010000619.1:0-3518 GCA_039933355.1 Gemmatimonadota bacterium
GGGAAAGGCCCTCGATGGCGTCGACGTCGGGCTTCTCCATCAAGCCGAGGAACTGGCGCGCGTAGGCCGACAGCGACTCGACGTAGCGGCGCTGCCCCTCGGCGTAGATCGTGTCGAACGCGAGCGAGGACTTCCCGGAACCCGAAAGGCCCGTGATAACGGTGAGCCGGTTGCGAGGGATCGAAACCGAGATGTTCTGGAGGTTGTGTTCGCGGGCGCCGCGGACTCTGAGGAACTCTTCTGCCATAAGCCTGGGAACGTACCGGGAAGCGGGGCCTCGTTCAACCCTCCCACTCATTCGGAGCGGTCCGGTACAAGATCCCTCGCAATGCCGCCGCCGACCGGCTGGAACCTACTTGCGACCTCCCCCTCGTCCCGTCCTAACTTCAGCCATGTCCTACCTCAAAAACAGCCGCACCGCCGAATCCGACCCCGCCTCGCTGCAGGGCTTCGATCCCGCCTCCCTCGAGGGCGATCCAGCCCTGGTCGCCGAGGACGCAATCACGACTTTGCGTCCCTTCGGCGCGGACGTGCCGGGGTCGCTGGCGCCCAGTCTCGGCGCCGAGGCGACCTCCGACGAGGACCATGCGCTCTGGCGGGCTCGATCCCTCGCGGCAGCGGGCAAGCGGCTCGAGGCGCTTCAGGTCGTTCGGCACCAATTGCAACAGACGGGAGCGTCCTCGGAGCTCCGCCTGTTCCTGGCTTGGCTCTTGGAGCAGGGCGGTGAGCTAAGTGAAGCAATCGTAGAGCTTTCCACCGCTCTTGAAGGAACGGCTGACCCGGTCCCAATCCGAGTCCGCCGTGGCGCGCTCTATGCACGGCTCGGGCGCACGGCCGAAGCGGAAACCGACCTCCGTCGCGCCGTTCTCGAGCGACCGGATCATCAGCAGGCCCATGTACAGCTAGGGATCGCACTGGTACGCCGGGGAGTTCCGGCTGAGGCGGCCGTTGCCCTTCGAGAGGGCCTCCGGCTCGACGCGACGGACGCCGATGCGACCTACTACCTCGGCGAGGCGCTGCTTGCTCAGGGCGATTTGAAGGAGGCGTTGGGCATGTTGCAACGGGCCGCAGCAATGACGCCGGATAACCCTCGGAGCTACATGCTCCTCGGTCGGCTGCTGGATAAAATCGGCCTGGCCGACGAGGCCATGGCGATGCACAAGAAAGCACGCGAGGTCGCGATCAAGTGAAGACCGGCTTCAATCGCCGAAATGCCGGCCGCCTGGTGCTCGTGGGATGGGCGGCCGCGCTCGCGTGGCTGGCACAGCGGCAGTTCGGCAAGAACGAAGCGACCACCATGGCGGAAGCTACGGTCCGGCTCGCTCCCGAGTCGCATTTCTATGCGGTGCTCGCGCAAGGCCGGCAGATCGGCATTGCCAGCGTGAGTGTCGATACCATCGCGACCGGCGTCCGCCTCACCGAGGTGGTCGGGCTCGACCTCCCCGAAGGCGCTTCCACCCGCCGGATGACCCGAACGACCAGCATCGAGCTCACCCGCAGCCTTCGGCTTCGGCGGCTGGTGACGACACTCGCCGGCGGCGGCCTCTTCGAGGAGCTCGAAGGCAGCCCGGACGGCGACTCGGTCCTCATCTTCCACCAGCGCTCGGGCCGGACCGAGCCGACTCGGGAATACCGCCTCGCGATTCAGGGTGAGGTCATTCCGGCCCAAGTCGTCCCGTACCGGCTCGCCTTCAGCCAGCGCCTAACGGTGGGCCGCGCGGTCTCGGTGAGCGTCCTCGATCCCCTGAGCGGCGAGGTGCGGCCTGTGGCGGTCACCGCGAGCGCCGAGTCGACGTTCGTCGTCGCGGACAGCGCAATCGAGAACCGGGCGACCGGCCGATGGGAGCCGGTCACGTGGGATACGGTCAGGGCCTGGCGGGTCGAGAACGAGGCGAACGGTACGCCGGTCGTCACCTGGGTCGATGCGCGGGGCGGCCTGGTCAGCGCGGAAGCCCTCTTCGGCATGCGGATCGAGCGTGGCGCTTTCGAAGTAGTCACCCAGAACTACAAGACCGACCTCCTAGCCAAGCGCGCCGGGCCGACGGCCGACATGCCGGGCATGCAGGGTCTCCTCGCGAGCGGCAAGACACCCAGCGGCGAGGCCACCCAAGAGTTCGCGCTCGCGAGCCACCCCATCGAGCAGTTCCTGCTTCCCCACCTCCGCTGGCTCGACGACGGCCGGCAGTCTGTAGTCGACGGTCGGCTCGTGGTCCGTCCGAAGGCCCCCGATACGTCACCCGCGCGCCGGCGCGAATTCCTAGCTCCGGCGCCGGTGTTCGGTCATCCGATGCAGACCGTGCGGACCCAGGCGAATCTCATCGTCGGGGACGCCACGGCCGACGCCGAGAAGATCGCGCGACTGAATCACTGGGTTGCGACCCACATCGGTCGCGACGCGGCCACCGACGCGCGGACTGACCCGGACGTCGTCCTGCTCACCCGCACGGCGGGCGCCGACGGCCATGTCCGGCTGTTTACCGAGATGGCGCGGGCGAGCGGCATCACGGCCCGGGCCGTGGCCGGCGTCGCGGTGCTCGCGGACGGCGTCTACAATCACGCCTGGGCGGAGGTGGTGTCGAGCGATGGAACCTGGACCGCGGTCGACCCGACCTTCGACCAGATTCCCGCCGCGACCACACTCGTCCGGCTCTCCATCGGCAGGCGCGCGCGCGCCATGGACCTGATCCCGCTGGTCGGGTCCGCCGTCTTTCAGCGAGTTTCGCCGGCGGGAGCACCATGATCGAGCTGACCAATCTGACCAAGCGCTACGGCACGTTCACGGCCGTGAACGATATTACGCTCGAGATTCCGACCGGCACGCTCTACGGTCTCCTCGGGCCTAACGGCGCCGGCAAGACCACCACGATGCGGATGATCGCCGGGATTCTCCGGCCGACGTCCGGAACGGTGACGGTCGCCGGGAAGAACGTTGTCGACGAGCCGATGGCGGCCAAGCGCAAGCTCGGGTTCATTCCCGACCGGCCGTTCGTCTACGACAAGTTGACGGGCGCGGAGTTCCTCCGGTTCGTCGCGGGGCTCTATGGCGAGAGCGGTGGAGAGATCGAGCGCCGGATCGACGAGCTGCTCGAGCTGTTCGAGCTGACGCCGTGGAAGCACGAGCTGACCGAGTCGTACAGCCACGGCATGCGTCAGAAGCTGATCATCTCGAGCGCGCTCGTCCACCGGCCGGAAGTCATCGTGGTCGACGAGCCGCTGGTCGGCCTCGATCCCAAGAGCGCCCGGCTCCTCAAGGACATCTTCCGCCATTTCGTGGACCGCGGGGGAACGGTGCTGATGAGCACCCACACCCTCGAGGTGGCCGAGGCGATGTGCGACCTGATCGGGATCGTGGTGAGCGGAAAAGTCGTCGCGGCGGGCACCATGACCGAGCTCCGCGAGCAGACCGCCTCCGGCAACGCGAGCCTCGAGGAGCTCTTCCTCAAGCTCACCGGCGGCCTCAAAGACCACGAGTTGAGCTCCATTCTCGATGACTGAGCCTGTTCTCGGCGGCCAAGCCG